>JBAUWD010000147.1:0-8162 GCA_049583575.1 Nocardioides sp. | reverse complement strand
CAGCACCACGTTGGCCGGGGCGCCGTCTTCGAGCGGGCGGCCCTGGTCGCCGAGGCGCCCGATGCGGGCCGGGGCGAAGGACATCCGTTCGGCCACGCTGGCCCAGGTGAGCAGGCCGGGGTCGACCATGGTCTCCTGCACGACCGACAGCGCGGTCTCCAGCCCGAGCATCCCGAACGCAGCGGCGGCCCACTCGCAGTCCTTGTCCTCCAGCGGGTGTGGGGCGTGGTCCGTGGCCACGGCGTCGATGGTGCCGTCCGCCAGCCCCGCGCGCAGCGCCTCGGTGTCGGCGGCCGAGCGCAGCGGCGGGTTGACCTTGTAGATCGGGTCGTACGACGCAGCCAGGCCGTCGGTGAGCAGCAGGTGATGCGGGCACACCTCCGCCGTGACGTGCCACCCGGCGGCCTTCGCCTGCCGGATGATGTCGACCGACCCCGCCGTGGACACGTGGCACACGTGCAGCCTCGAGCCCACGTGGGCCGCCAGCAGGCAGTCGCGGGCGATCACCGCCTCCTCCGCGACCGCGGGCCAGCCCGCGAGGCCCAGCCGCCCGGAGAGCTCGCCCTCGTTCATCTGCGCGCCCTCGGTGAGCCGGGGCTCCTGGGCGTGCTGGGCGATGACGCCGTCGAACGCCTTGACGTACTCCAGCGCGCGACGCATCAGCACCGCGTCGTCGACGCAGTGGCCGTCGTCGGAGAACACCCTGACCCGTGCCGCGGAGTCGGCCATCGCGCCCAGCTCGGCCAGCTGCTTCCCAGCGAGCCCGACGGTCACGGCCCCGACCGGGTGGACGTCGCAGTAGCCGCCCTCACGACCGAGCCGCCAGACCTGCTCGACGACGCCGGCGGTGTCGGCCACCGGGTCGGTGTTGGCCATCGCGTGGACCGCGGTGAAGCCGCCCATCGCGGCGGCCTGGGTGCCGGTCAGGACGGTCTCGGCGTCCTCGCGACCGGGCTCGCGCAGGTGGGTGTGCAGGTCGACCAGACCGGGCAGGGCGATCAGTCCGGTGGCGTCGATGACCTCGACACCGTTCGTGGACGAGACGCCCTCCAGGTCGCCCACGTGGCCGATCCGACCGTTGTCCAGCACCAGGTTGGTGGGCTCACCGCCGAGGATGCGGACGTTCTTGATCCAGTACGTGGTCATTCCTCTCCTCCGACGGCGGGCTCGCTGCCGCCCAGCAGCAGGTACAGCACCGCCATGCGTACGGCGACGCCGTTGCTCACCTGCTCGACGATGACCGAGCGGTCGGAGTCGGCCACGTCCGCGGTGATCTCCATGCCGCGCACCATCGGGCCGGGGTGCATCACGATCGTGTGGTCCTGCAAGGTGCCCATCCGGCGGCCGTCGAGCCCGTAGCGGCGGCTGTACTCGCGCGGCGTCGGGAAGAACCCGCCGTTCATCCGCTCCCGCTGCACCCGCAGCATCATCACGGCGTCGGCCTTGGGCAGCACGCCGTCGAGCTCGTACGACGTCGCCACCGGCCAGGTGTCGACACCGACCGGCAGCAGGGTCGGTGGGGCCACCAGCGTCACCTCGGCGCCGAGCGTGTGCAGCAGCAGCGCGTTGGAGCGTGCGACGCGCGAGTGCAGGACGTCGCCGACGATCGCGATCCGCAGACCGTCGAGGGTGCCGCCGTTGCGCGGACCGAGGTGGCGCCACATCGTGAAGGCGTCGAGCAGGGCCTGCGTGGGGTGCTCGTGGGTGCCGTCCCCGGCGTTCACGACCGAGGCCCGCACCCACCCGGAGTTGGCCAGCCGGTGCGGTGCACCGCTGGCGCCGTGCCGGCAGACCACCGCGTCGCAGCCCATCGCCTCGAGGGTCAGCGCGGTGTCCTTGAGCGACTCGCCCTTGGACAGCGACGAGCCCTTCGCCGAGAAGTTGATGACGTCGGCGGAGAGCCGCTTGGCGGCCGCCTCGAACGAGATCCGGGTCCGCGTGGAGTCCTCGAAGAAGAGGTTGACCACGGTACGTCCACGCAGCGCGGGCAGCTTCTTGATCGGCCGGTCGGCCAGCGCTCTCATCTCGTCGGTCGTGCGCAGGACCAGCTCGGCGTCCTCGCGGCTCAGGTCCGCCGCCGACAGCAGGTGCTTCTTCACGCTTCCCCCTCCTGATGAGCTCGCAGCTCGCCCGCCAGGTCTCGGTCGGCGCCGACGTCACGACCGCCGTGCGCCCTCGCTTCGCTCATGAGGCCCCCTCGACGATCACGGCGTCCTCGTCGTCGATGCCGGCCAGGTGGACCCGCACCCGCTGCACCAGCGAGGTCGGGAGGTTCTTGCCGACGAAGTCGGCGCGGATCGGCAGCTCACGGTGGCCGCGGTCGACGAGGACGGCGAGCTGCACCGCGCGCGGCCGCCCGACGTCGTTCAGGGCGTCGAGAGCGGCCCGGATGGTGCGTCCCGAGAAGAGCACGTCGTCGACGAGCACCACGATCTTGTCGTCGATGCCGCCGTCGGGGATCTGCGTCGGGAGCAGGGTGCGGGCCGGCTTGAGCCGCAGGTCGTCGCGATACATCGTGACGTCGAGCGCGCCGGACGGTACGGCGGCGCCCTCGACGGCGGAGATCCGCTCGGCGATCCGCTCCGCGAGCGGTACGCCGCGCGACGGGATGCCGAGCAGGACGACGTCGGCAGCGCCCTTGTTGCGCTCGAGGATCTCGTGGGAGATGCGGCTCAGGGCCCGGGAGATGTCACCGGAGTCGAGCACGGTGCGGCCGGTCACGGGACCGGGCGATGATGATGTGGCAGGCGCAGGCATCTGCAGCCGGACCTCCTTCTCCGCCTCACCGGACGGCTCGTTAAAGGATGTCGATCGAGCAGACCCTAACAGGACCCGCGGCCGGGCCTCGTCATCCGGTCGCGCGCGTGGCCCGGCGCCGCCGGACGGACGTCAGCACCCAGCGCACCGGCACGATGAAGAACGGCAGGCTGAGCCCGATCAGGATGAGCGCGACCTTCGGCGAGCGGCTGTACGCCGTATCCCCGCGGACGGTGACGTCGATGGTGTCCCCCTCCTGCGACGAGGTGGCGCCGTCGACCGGTCCGACCACCACCCGGCCGTGCGAGGTCCAGGAGCCGGTGCACGTCTCGGTGTCGCTGCGTCCGGTGTGCTGGACCAGGCACGGGTCGACGTGGACGCGGGTGCGCGTGCCCGCCTCGCGCTCCCACAGCAGCCACGTGCCGGCGCCGAGCAGCACGAACGGCAGCAGCGCCACGCCGAGGAGCAGCACCAGGACGACGAGGCCCGTCACGGACCGGACCGTCGCGTCGTACGGTCGCGGCCGCTCTCCGCGCTCATGGCGGTCTGCTACCGCTCGGGAGCGAGCTCCTCCAGCACGCTCTCGACCGCACGGTGGTACGTCGGGTAGGCGAAGTGCATGTGCAGCAGCGTCGCGACCGGCACCTCGGCGTGCACGGCGACCGCGAGCATCGACATCACCTCGCCCCCGGCCGGAGCGACCACGGTGGCACCCACCAGCACCTTGCGGGCCCGGTCGGCGACCAGCTTGACGAGGCCCTCCTCGCGCGTCATCCAGCCACGCGCCCCGAGGTCACCGGTCGCGACGGCCACGTCGATCCCCCGGTCGCGCGCCGCCTGCTCGGTCAGGCCGACGGACGCGACCTCGGGAGCGGTGAAGGTCACCCGGGCCACCGCGCGGTAGTCGGCCCAGGGACCGTCGCGCCCGAGCAGGTCGGACACGACTATGGCGCCCTGGTACATCGACACGTGGGTGAACGCGCCCTTGCCGGTGATGTCGCCCACGGCCCACACACCGTCGGCCACGCGCATCCGCTCGTCGGGGTCGAGCACCTTCGCCGCCGGGTCGAGGCCGACGGTCTCCAGGCCCAGGCCGGCGAGGTTGGTACGACGCCCGGTCGCGACCAGCAGCTTCTCCGCGGTGAGTCGCTGGTCGCCCAGGCCCAGGGTGAACTGCCCGTCGGCGTAGGCGACCGACCCGATCGAGGCACCGGTCAGCACCTGGATGCCCGACTCCGCGAAGGCCTTCTCGAGCGCCTCACCTGCCTCCGGCTCCTCGAGCGCGACCAGCCGGTCGGCCGCCTCCACCACGGTGACGCGCACGCCGAACAGCGCCATCACCTGGGCCAGCTCGCAGCCGATGGCTCCCCCACCGATGACGACCAGCGACGAGGGCAGCTCGGTGAGCCGGACGGCGTCGCGGTTGGTCCAGTACGGCGTGTCCGCCAGGCCGTCGATCGGGGGCACCGCCGGAGCGGTCCCGGTGTTCAGCACGATGCCCCGCTTCGCGGTGTACGTCGTCTCCCCCACCGTGACCCGGCCACCACCCGCGAGCACGCCGTGACCACGGACGAACGTGGCGCCGCTGTCCTCCAGGCGCTTCACCGCGACCTCGTCGTCCCAGTCGTCGGTGGCCTCGTCGCGGATCCGCCGCGCGACCGGCGACCAGTCGGGCGTGACCGTCGACGAGCCGGCCATCGTGTTGACGCGTCCGGCCTCGCGCAGGGTGTGCGCGGCCGCGATCATCATCTTGGAGGGCACGCAGCCGAAGTACGGGCACTCACCTCCGACCAGTCGCTCGTCGATCCCCAGGACCCGCAGCCCGGCCCCGCTCAGCTTGAGGGCCACGTGCTCACCGCCCGGGCCCAGCCCCACCACGATCACGTCGTACTCGGTGCTCTCCGTCATGAGCACACCCTTCCACGACGGGGTGGCCGCCCGCTCACCGCGAGGCGGACAGGTGCCGGGCCCGGGCGAAGCAGAAGAGCCCGTAGCAGCCGATGCCCACGCCGATCGCGAAGATCAGCACCGGCCCGAAGGGCTGTTGGAGCACCTTGTGCAGCGCCTGGTCGAGGCCGCCCGACTTCTTGGACCTGTGGTCGACGGCGGCGAAGACGAAGAGTGCGCCGATCACGCCGATCGCGACGCCCTTGGCCACGTAACCCACCTTGCCGAAGAGCCGGTAGGCCCGACCCTGGTCGCCGCTCCTCCCCTCGGCATCGAGGTGCTCGAGGAACTTCTCCTGGTAGCCGCGGTGGACCAGGTGGAGGCCGTAGCCGATGATCGCGATCCCGACGATGCCCACGAGCCAGCGCCCGAACGGCTGGTCCATCAGCTTCGAGGTGTACGACGAGGTGTTGCTGCCGGACCTCGAGCCCGACGCGGTGCGGAAGGCACTGACTCCGAGCGTTCCGTACACGAGGGCCTTCCCCACGTCGACCGATGCCTTGCGCCAGGCCTTCGCACCGTCCTCGTTCTGGACGTCGACGTAGGCCTCGAGCAGCTTCCACACGACCAGGCACACCATGCCGAGCGCGACCACCCAGACCACGACGCGGCCGAACGGCTGCTGCGCGAGCCGGCGGAGCGCACCGTTCCGCGAGGCGTGACCGCTGTGGTCGCCGAGTGCGAGCTGCACGGCGAGCCAGGCGATGGTCAGGTGGACCACGCCGTAGGCGACCATCCCCACCCGGACGGCACGGTCGGTCCACTCGCTGTTCTCGGCCTGCCGGCCCAGCTGCTCCGCCCGGTCGCTCAGGTCCGCCATGGCGCGACCCTAGCCGCGGAAGACGCTGCGCAGAGCACCCTAGGGGGTGAGCGACTCCCGGTCTCGCAGCATGCTGCCGAGCACTCCGTTGACGAACGCCGGTGAGTCGTCGGTGGACAGGTCGCGCACCAGGGCCACGGCCTCGGCCACGGCCACCGCGGGCGGCACCTCGTCGACGAAGAGGAGCTCGAAGACGCCGATCCGCAGGGCGTTGCGGTCGACGGCCGGCATCCGGTCGAGCGTCCAGCCCTGGGAGTACGACGCCAGCAGCTCGTCGATCCGCTTCCGGTGCGCCGCGACGCCACGGACCAGCGTCTCGGTCCAGGGGTTGGTCGGCCCCTCGCCCTCGGCGATCGCCTCGTCCATGGCGGCGACGGGGTCCCGGCCGCGCACCTCCGCGGCGTACAGGATGTCGAGCGCGCGCTTGCGCGCCTTCGAGCGTGCGGGCATCAGGCGGTGCCGACGGGGTTCAGGACTTCACGCGGCCGAGGTACGACGAGTCTCGGGTGTCGACCTTGACCTTCTCGCCCTGCGTGATGAACAGGGGCACCTGGATCTCGTGCCCGGTCTCGAGCGTCGCGGGCTTGGTCCGGCCGGTGGCGCTGTCGCCGACGACGCCGGGCTCGGTGTAGGTGATCTCCAGCAGCACCGAGGCCGGCAGCTCGACGTACAGCACTCGGCCGTCGTTGGTCGCCACGATGACGTCCTGGTTCTCCAGGAGGAAGTTCTTCGCGTCTCCGACGATCTCGGGCGTGATCTCGAGCTGGTCGTAGGTGGCGGTGTCCATGAAGACGTACGACGAGCCGTCGTTGTAGAGGTACTGCATCGTCCGCTTGTCGACGTTGGCGACGTCCACCTTCACGTCGGCGTTGAACGTGCGGTCGACGGTCTTGCCCGACTCGATGTTCTTCAGCTTGGAGCGCACGACCGCGCCGCCCTTGCCGGGCTTGTGGTGCTGGAACCAGATGACCTGCCAGAGCTGGCCGTCGAGGTTGAGGACCATGCCGTTCTTGAGGTCGTTGGTGGTGGCCATCGCCGGGGTGCCTCTATCTGGTCGCGGGGAGTGGGAGCTCGCTCGGGGCCCACGGCCGTGATCGGTCCTGGTGGGCGACCGCCGAGTCTAGTACGGCGCCCCCGCCCGTCCGGAATCGCCGGTCAGGCGAACGACCACACGATCCGGACGGTCACGGCCAGCTTGTCCTTGCCGGCCCTGATGGGAAGAGCACCCTTGACCCCCTGCAGGGAGTCCGCGGCGAAGTGCAGCGGCTGGGGAGCCACCGTCGTCGCGTGCACCTCCTTGAGGGACATCACCGAGCCGAGCGTCTGGCCCGTCGCGGCGGCGTACTGCTTCGCCTTCGCGGTCGCCTCGGCGACCGCGGCGGCGCGTGACTTCGCCAGGAGGCTCTCGGGGTCGGCGATCCGCAGGCCGATGCTGCCGACCCGCACGTCGTTGCCGCCGGCGGCGACGGCAGCAGAGACCGCACTGCCGCCACGGGACAGGTCGCGCACCAGCACCTCTGCCCGCTCCCCCACGTGGTAGCCGCGCAGCGTGGGCGGGCCGGAGGAGTGGTAGTCGTAGACGGCGTTCATCTGCAGCCCGGTGGTCTGGACGTCCGCACGTCGTACCCCGAGCCGGTCGAGCGCGGACAGCTCGCGGTTCATCGTCGCGTTGGCCGCGGCCAGCGCCGTCTTCAGGTCCGATCGCAGCACACCGACCGACAACGAGAACGACAGCTCGTCGGGGACGCCGACCGTCCGCCCGGTCCCGGTCATCACCAGGGTCCGGTCCGCGCCGGTGGTGGTCGTCGGCTCGGGCGCCGCCTGCGCCGTGCCGCCGGCGTTGCCGAGCAGGTAGGCGACCACGAGGGCGAGAGCCGCCACGAGCGCGACGAGCGCTCCCTTGGCACTGAGCGTGATCGATCGGTTCATCGGGGCTCCTTCGTCCGAAACGTCGTGACTCGGACGGCCGACGACGCGTGGTGGTTCCGGCCCGAGGAACCGGTCGACTCAGGAAGCAGCTGTGGCCAGGGCGCCCAGGGCCTCGCGGTAGCCCTCGATGCCGCGACCCGCGACCACGGCCACGGCGTACGGCGTGACCACCGAGACGTGCCGGAACTCCTCGGGCCGCTGCGACGGGTCGCTGATGTGGACCTCGACCAGTGGCGCGGTCAGCTGGGCGCAGGCGTCGGAGAGCGCGTAGGAGTAGTGCGTCCACGCGGCGGCGTTGAGGACCACGGGCGTGCGGTCGTCGGCGGCCAGGTTGAGCCAGTCGAGCAGCTCGCCCTCGTGGTTGGTCTGGCGCACCTCGACGTCGAGACCGAGGTCGCGCCCCCAGTCGACGCACAGGTCGACGAGCTCGTGGTACGTCGTGTGGCCGTAGATCTCGGGCTGCCGGCGCCCCAGCCGCCCGAGGTTCGGCCCGTTCAGCACCAGGACCCGGCGTCCCGAGCCGGTCGTGGAGCTCACGGCCGACCTCCGGTCATCACGTCGTAGGCCGCGCGCAGGTGCTCCTCGGCGGGGTCGGCCAGGATCCTCGGCCGGGCCAGGTCGGAGAGCACCACGAACCTCAGCCGGGAGCCGCGCGACTTCTTGTCGATCGCCATCCGCGCGCGGAGGTCGTCGTACGACGCGCCGTCCC
>JBAUWD010000146.1:0-2710 GCA_049583575.1 Nocardioides sp. | reverse complement strand
CGCGGGCACGCCGTGCCCGACGTTCCCGGCGGACAACTACTGGCACGCCGACATCCGCACGCTACCGGTCGACTCGCACAGCAAGCAGTGGCTCTCCAACATGTCGCCGTCGGTCGACCTGCACCCCGACTTCGGGCCGTCGTTCGGTCAGGGGCCCGACTACGGCATCCCGATCACCGTGGTCGGGCACCGCCACCCGCGGGTCAAGGTGCACTTCAAGTACCGGAAGGAGAGCGACCGCGTCCGCTATCCGCTCGGCGCGGACACCCGGATCGAGGGCGGCCGCAGGTCGTCCGGCGACCGCCACGCGATCATCGTCGACAAGGGCAGCTGCCGGCTCTACGAGACGTACAAGACCCGTGAGACGAAGGGGCATTGGTATGCCCGGTCGGGCGCGACCTGGTCGCTGAACTCCGACCGGCTCCGCAAGAACGGCTGGACCTCGGCGGACGCCGCCGGGCTGCCCATCCTGCCCGGGCTGCTGCGGTGGAACGAGGTGAAGCGGCACGACATCGACCACGCGATCCGGTTCACGACGAACCTCACCTCCAGCCACCACCTGTGGCCGGCCAGGCACGACGCCAGTCACATCCGCAGCTGGCACTACCCGCCGATGGGCGCCCGCTTCCGGCTGCGCGCGTCGTACCACCCGAGCGGCATGGGCGCGAAGGCCCGGGCGGTGGTGCACGCGATGAAGGTCTACGGGCTCGTGCTCGCCGACAACGGCTCGCCGTGGTACTTCCAGGGAGAGCAGAACGCGAAGTGGCCCGACAGCATGATCGAGCAGCTGAAGGGCATCCCGGCCCGGGAGTTCGTCGCCGTGGACACGTCGTCGCTCAAGCCGTCGCGCCGCGGCGCTCGGTCGCGTTAGCCCTCCAGCGACGCGTCGAGGGTGATCTCGACGCCCGCCAGCGCCTTGCTGACCGGGCAGCCGGCCTTCGCCGCCTGGGCGGCCTGCTCGAACCCCGCGGCGTCGAGGCCCTCGACCTCTCCGCGCACGGTCAGCAGGATGCCGGTCAGCCGGAAGCCACCAGCGGCGTCGGGGCCGAGCGTGACGTCGGCCTGTACGTCGAGCGCGACCGGGGTCCCGCCGGCCTTGGCGATCCCGTCCGACAGCGACATGGCGTAGCACGCGGAGTGGGCGGCGGCGATCAGCTCCTCGGGGCTGGTGGTGCCGTCGGCGTGCTCGGCGGCCCGCTTGGGGAAGGACACGTCGAACGTGGCGAGCTGCGAGCTGGTGAGCTCCGTCTGGCCGGAGCCCTCCTGGAGCGTTCCGGTCCAAGCGGTGCGCGAGGTGCGGGTGGGCATGCGATCTCCTCGGTCGAAGGGTGCCGTCGTGAGCGCAACCCGCCGCCGGCGAGGGTCATTCCCGCGCCGGAGGAGTCACCCGGGATCAGTGGTCGTGGGGGAGCTGCTGGTGCCGGACGGCCCCCGCCAGGGTGGTCGCGGCGATGGAGTAGATGAAGAAGAGCGTGAGACCTGCGGCGGCGCTGAGCGTCATGCACAGGATCGCGAGGAACAAGAAGATGTTCGCGATGGTCAGGTTCGACATGGGGCTGTCCTCGGTGCTAGCGCCCGCCGACGTCTGAGCCACGCCGACTCGGCCTTGTGCCTCAGCCTGCCCGACCCTGTCAAGCGCCAAACCCCCAGAACCGGGTAAAGACCGTCGTTCAGGCGACGGGTCCTGCGATCAGTGTGACTCCTGCGACGTGAGAGGTACCCAGCGAGTCCGTCCAGCCGAGCGTCACCCGGTCGCCGGGGGAGTACGACGTGATGGCGCGTCGCAGCGCCGCGGAGGTGTGGACCCGCGTGGTGCCGACGTGGGTGATCGTGTCGCCCGGGGTGATCCCCGCCAGCTCGGCCGGCGTACCGGGGAAGACGCCCGCGACGGTGGTGCCACTGCCCTCGAGGCTGATCCCGGCGAAGGCGGGAGCGCCGTACTCGTAGCGGGCGTTCTGGACGCCGTTCTCCAGGTCTCCGGAGATCTGCAGCACCTGGGCGATCGGGATCGCGTAGCCGACGATGTCGCGGCCACCGGTCGAGGCGGCGGTGGTCATGCCCACGACCCCGCCCTGCTCGTCGTACGTCGCGCCGCCGGAGTCGCCGGAGATCACGTCGCTGCTGATCTCGATGAGGCCGCTCAGCCGCTCGCTGGTGCGGCCGTCCTGGCTGTTCGTCGTGATGTGCTGGTCGACCGCGCTCACCGATCCGTTGGCCGCGGTGAACACCGTGCTGGAGCCGCCGGCGTCGCCCACCGCGGTCACCGCCTCGCCGACGGTCACGGGGGAGGAGTCGGTCCGGACCGTGGCGAGCCCGGTCGCGTTCGAGAGCTGGAGGACCGCCACGTCGTCCTTGGCGTCGACGCCGACGACCGTCGCGGAGTACTGCTGGCCCGTGCTCATCACGGTCACCCGGATCGTGGTCGCGCCCTGCACCACGTGGTGGTTGGTCACGACCTCGCCCGAGCTGGTCAGGATCATGCCGGTCCCCGCGGCCAGGCCGCCCTGGTACTTCAGCGTGCTGGCGATGCGCACCAGGCCGGTGAGCTGGCTTTGCGTGGCCTGGGCACCGCCGCTGGACGAGTCGTAGGGAGCAGCGCCGGGGTCGGCGGGCCCGCTGAACGGCGTACCACCGAGACCTCCCTGGCCCGACTCCGGAGCCTGCCCACCGAAGCCGAAGCCGGGGCCGAGCCGGGGGCCCGTCGCAACCC
>JBAUWD010000145.1:0-12774 GCA_049583575.1 Nocardioides sp. | reverse complement strand
GAGTGGAACGCCTCGACCGCGGCCCGGAACCAGTCCGGGTCGTCGCCCGCGTGAGCGGTCGCCCCCGGCGTCCACCGATGGGCACCCCAACCTGCCGCCGACCAGTCGCCCAGGCGCGTACGCAGCGGGCGGGGCACGTCGACGTCGGGCGACGACCAGTCGTCGTACACGTCGCAGACCCAGGAGTGCTCGACCGCGTGGTCGACCGGCTTGAGCACCACGTCTCCCGCGCGCCAGGTGCGACCCTGCCCGCCGTCGAGGAGCCGGGGCTCGCCGCGGACGCCGAACGCCTCGAGCACCGCACTGGGGGGCCTCACGGCTCGCGCCTCGTCCGGGCCTGCTCGGCACGCCGGCCCAGCTCGTCGTCCGGCGGGTAGCCGACCTCCTCGAGCGTCAGCCCGTGCGGCGGTACGACGTTCACGGCGGAGTCGCGGACCCCGCCCGCCAGGACCTCGCCGGCCCAGCCGACCGGCCGCCGGCCCTCCCCGATCGCGAACAGGCAGCCGACCAACGAGCGCATCATGTGGTGGCAGAACGCGTCGGCACGGACGGTGCCGGTGAGGAGGTCGCCGTCGCGGACCCAGGCGAGGTCGAGCAGGGTCCGGATCGTCGTGGCGCCCTCCCGCTGCTTGCAGAACGCCGCGAAGTCGTGCAGCCCGACCAGGGCGGCGGACGCGTCGTCCATCGCGACCTCGTCCAGACGGCGTGGCCAGGCGAGGACCTGGCGCCGGGTGAGGGGATCCGGCACCCCGTCGCAGACTCGGTAGGCATAGCGTCGCCACACCGGCGAGTACCGGGCGTCGAAGCCGTCCGGGGCCGTGACCACACGTCGTACCCGGACGTCGGGAGGGAGCACGGCGTTCAGCCGGCGTGCCAGGGTGACCGCCGGCGGGTCGTCGCCCCGGCCGCGAGCGCGGTCCACCGCGGCCTCGTCGAGGTCGACGTGGACCACCTGGCCGCGCGCATGCACGCCCGTGTCGGTCCGCCCGGCACAGACCAGTGACACCTCCGGCAGCCGGAGCACTCTCGACAGTGCCGAGCCGAGCTCGCCCTCGACGGTGCGCAGCAGGGGCTGGACCGCCCAGCCGTGGAAGTCGCCTCCGTCGTAGGAGAGGTCGATCCGCAGCCGCACGGTGGGCATCCTACGAGCGCCCCGCACGGGTTCCTTCTAGGCTGACGACGTGGTCACGACAGGCTCGACCGACGACGTGGTCCCGAGCGGCTCCACCGACGACGACCGGCCCGCGATCCTGCTCGTCTCGGAGGAGAACTCCGACTTCCTGCTCGACGAGTTCCGCCGCTACGCCCGCGACTACGACGTGCGCAGCGCCCGGAGCGCGGCCGAGGCCAAGCAGGTCGCCCAGGCGCTCGGCCGCGAGGGTCGTCAGCTCGCCCTGTGCGTGTCGGAGTCCGTGCTGCCCGACGACGACGTGCTCGCGATGTTCCAGCGGCTGCGCACCTACATTCCGACCGCGCGCCGCCTCATCGCCGCGCACTGGAGCCGCTTCCGGATGGACGCGGACGCCCTGCGTCCCGCCCTCGCCAAGGGCAAGTACGACGCCTACCTCCTGATGCCTCGCGGCGCCCGGGACGAGGAGTTCCACACCGCGGTGTGCGAGCTGCTCTCCGACTGGGGCTCCACGGTGGCGGCACCGGTCGTCGAGAGCCTGCGGATCGTCTCCCCCACCAACGACGGCGTGACGCTGGCGGTCCGCGACTACCTCGACCGGATCGGCGTACCGGCGCTGGTGCACCACCCCGACAGCGAGATCGGCAGCGAGATCCTCGCCCGGCTCGGGAACGGGTCACCCAGGTTCCCCGTGGTGGAGCGATGGGACGGCGACCCGTACGAGGTCGGCTCGGTGCGCGACGTCGCGATGTCGATCTACGGCCGCCCCGACGACATCGACGTCGACGCCGTGGTCGACCTCGTCATCGTCGGTGCCGGGCCGGCCGGTCTGGCCGCTTCGGTGTACGGCGCGTCCGAGGGCCTGACCACTGTCACCGTCGAGGCCGAGGCCATCGGCGGACAGGCCGGCACCAGCTCGATGATCCGCAACTACCTCGGCTTCCCGCGCGGCATCTCGGGGATGCGGCTGGCCCAGCGCGCGCGCAACCAGGCGATCCGCTTCGGCACGCGGTTCTTCACCGGCTGGCCGGCGACCGCCCTGGAGGTCGGCCGCGACGGCGCACCCCACGTCGTCCGCACCGAGGGTGGAGACGTGCACGCCCGGGCGGTGGTGATCGCCTCAGGCGTGACCTACCGCAAGCTCGGCGTCGAGTCGGTCGACGGCCTCGTCGGCCGGGGCGTCAACTACGGCGCGGCGATGACGGCGGCCCGCGAGATGGAGGGGTATGACGTCTTCGTGGTCGGCGGCGGCAACTCCGCCGGGCAGGCCGCGATCCACCTCGCGCGCTTCGCGCGCAGCGTCACGATCCTGGTGCGCCGACCCGACCTCTCGGCAACCATGTCGGCGTACCTGGTCGGCGAGCTCCAGTTCAACCCGCGGATCACGGTCGAGGGCTGCCGTGCCGTGGTCGACGGCGGGGGCAACGGCCGCCTGGAGTGGATAGCGGTCGAGGACACCGCGACCGGCCGGCGCACCCGGCGCGAGACCGGGGGGCTGTTCCTCCTGCTCGGCGCGGTCGCCCACTGCGACTGGCTGCCGCCGGAGGTCGCTCGCGACGAGCGCGGCTTCGTGCTGACCGGGCGCGACGTGCCGGCCGACGGCTGGCAGGACGGCCTGCCGCCCGAGAACCTGCAGACCACGGTGCCGGGCATCTTCGCCGTCGGCGACATCCGGGCCGGCTCGATGAAGCGGGTCGCGAGCGCCAGCGGCGAGGGCGCGTCCGTCGTACCCCTGGTGCATGCCTGGCTGGAGCCGGCGCCCGGCTGATCGGCCGCTGTGAGGCGCCTCACGGAGGCCGTCGGCACGGGTCCGCCGAAGCGGGTCGGTCACCGTTGCGTTGGTAGGGTTCCGCCCGTGCCATCGGCCTCCCGTGACCGGCTTTCGCCGGTCGACCCCTCCCGGCTGAAGCGGATCGGCATCCCTCTTCTGATCGTCGCGATCGTGCTGGTCGCGCTCTCCTATGCGTTCCTCGCGTTCGTCAACATCCGTACCAACGTGCTGTGGTACCGCTCGGTCCACGCCGGCTCCGTCTACGGCACGATCCTCGGCGCGCAGATCCTGTTGTTCACCGTGTTCGGCGGCCTGACCGCACTCGCCGTCGCCGGCTCGCTGGTGCTCGTCGTGCGCCATCGTCCGCGCTTCCGGCCGAACCCGCTCAGGCAGAAGTGGCGAGCGCGGTTCCTCCGCGTCGAGTCACGCCTGCGCTACTGGCTGATCGCGGTCGTCGCGGTGTATCTCGGGGTCCGCGTCGGCACTCGCGCCGCCCACCGCTGGCAGACCTACCTGCTCTGGCGGCACTCCCAGCCGTGGCACCGGACCGACCCGCAGTTCCACCGCGACGTCTCGTACTTCGTCTCCGTGCTGCCGTTCCACAAGATGGTGGTCAACTACCTCAGCTCGATCGTGGTCACCTGCCTGGTCGTCACGCTGGTCGCCTCCTACCTGTACGGCGCGGTGCGCCTTCGCGGGAGAGGGCGCCGGATGACGCCGTGGTTCAAGGCCCAGGTGTCGGTGCTGCTCGGGCTGTATCTCCTGCTCAAGGCTGCGTCCTACTGGCTCGGGCGCTTCTCGCTCACCACCTCCGGACGCGGCCCGGTGACGGGTCTGTCCTACACCGACGCCCACGCCGTACTTCCGGGCCGGACGGTCCTCATGGTCGTCGCGATCGGGTGCGGGCTGGTGCTGCTGGCCAACGTGTGGCTGGGCCGCCTGCGCTGGCTGGTGGCCGGCCTCGCCGCGATGGCCGTGGCCGCCGTGCTCGTGGGCGGCGTGTGGCCGACGCTGGTCTACCGCTACCGCGAGCGGCCGAGCGCGTCCAGGCTCGACCGCACCTCGATCGAGCGCAACCAGGCCGCCACCATCTCGGCCTTCGGCCTCGACCACCAGGTCAGCACCCAGCAGTTCGGCGTGACCGGCAAGGCACACCCCACCCCCGCGGCGCTGCTCCGCGAGACCGAGCGCATCGCCCAGATCCGGCTGCTCGACCCCAACCAGCTCTCGCCGACCTTCAACGTCAAGCAGCAGCTGCAGGCCTACTACCAGTTCAAGTCGACCCTCGACATCGACCACTACCCGATCGACGGGCAGCAGCAGGACGTCGCGATCGCGGCGCGCGAGCTCAACCTGTCGGGCATCTCGCGCAGCACGTGGACCAACCGACACCTCGTCTACACCCACGGCTACGGCATCGTCGCGGCGCCGACCGACCAGATGGACGAGCGCACCGGGACGCCGACCTTCATCAACGGCGGGCTCCCCCCGATCAACCAGATCCCGGTCTCGACCCCCCAGATCTACTTCGGCCAGAACTCCCCGACGTACTCCGTCGTGGGCCAGCCGCCCGGCAGCTCGACCAACGTGGAGCTCGACTACCCGAGCAGCAGCGGCTCGTCGAAGGCCGTGCACACGACGTACGACGGCGAGGGCGGCGTCCCGATCGGCTCGCGCTTCACGCGGTTCCTGTACGCCGTGAAGCTGCACGACCCCAACATCTTCTTCTCCAGCGAGATCAACGACTTCTCCCAGCTGCTGACGGTGCGCAACCCGCGCAACCGGGTGGCCAAGGTGGCGCCGTGGCTGACCCTCGACGGCGACGTGTACCCGGCCGTCGTCGACGGTCACGTCGACTGGGTCGTGGACGGCTACACCTCCAGCGCGAACTACCCCGACTCGCAGCGGGTCAACCTGCGCAACGCCACCACCAGCTCCCTGACCCGGTCCGGCTCCTCGGTCACCCAGCCGAACACGTCGGTCAACTACCTGCACAACTCCGTGAAGGCCGTCGTGGACGCCTACTCCGGGCAGGTCACGCTCTACTCGTGGAACCAGGCCGCGCAGCCCGACCCGGTGCTGCAGATGTGGGAGGACGCGTTCCCCGGTCTGGTCAAGGACCAGTCCGAGATCCCGGCGGCGCTGCTGCCGCACCTGCGTTACCCGCAGGACCTCTTCGACGTGCAGCGCAGCCTGCTGGCCAGCTACCACGTGACCGACCCGGCCGACTTCTACAGCGGCAGCGCCTTCTGGAAGGTGCCCAACGATCCGACCGTCGCCGCCACCAAGAGCCTCAACTCCGGCTCGGGCTCGACGTCCTCGCCGACCATGGCGTCGACGTACATGACCCTCGCGCCCACGGGTGAAGGGTCCTCGGCGTACTCCCTGTCGACGCCGATGGTCACCCTGAACTACCGCGACCTGGCGGGGTTCCTCACGGTCGACGCCCAGGCCGGGCCCGACTACGGGAGGTTCACCCTGCTGGAGTTCCCCACCGGGCAGTCGGCCGAGTCGCCCTCGCAGATCCAGAACGACATCGAGTCCGACAACACCATCTCGAAGGCGCTGACCCTGCAGCGGGGCGGCAACTCCCGGGTCGTGCTCGGCAACCTCCTCACGGTGCCGCTCGAGGGCAAGGTGCTCTACGTCGAGCCCGTCTACACGAAGGCGCAGGGCAGCAACTCGTTCCCGATCCTGCGGCACGTGATCGCCGTGTACGGCAACGGCGAGCCGGCCTTCAAGTCGACCCTGCACGCGGCGCTCGAGCAGGCCTTCGCCAACGACGCGGCGCGCAGCCACTGACTCTATTCAACCGTTGGGTTGACAACCCGTCGGTCCCCGGCTAGCTTCCTCGGCAACCAAACGGTTGACAAGGAGGCCCATGGACGACCAGCTCTCCCGGGTCTTCGCCGCCCTGGCCGACCCGACCCGACGCGACATGGTCGCGCGACTGACCGAGGGCGACGCCACGGTCGGCGACCTCGCCGCGCCGTACGCCGTCAGCATCCAGGCCGTCTCCAAGCACCTCAAGGTGCTGCAGGAGGCCGGTCTGGTCACCCGGAGCCGTGACGCCCAGCGGCGGCCCGTCCACCTGGAGGCCGAGGTCCTCGACCTGATGACCAGGTGGATCGAGCACTACCGCCAACGCGCGGAGGGGCGCTACCGGCGCCTGGACGCGGTCCTGGCGGACCTGAACGACGAGCAGCACGAACCCGACCGACCGATGGAGGGAACCGCGTCATGACCACCACACCCACCGCCGACGTCCGCTACGACCAGGCCGCGATCGAGGCCGACGAGAACGTCCCGATGATCCACCTCTGGCGCGACTTCGCCGCCACCCCCGCCCAGCTGTTCCGGGCCCACACCGACCGCGACCTCTTCGCCCGGTGGGTCGGTCCGGCCGGTCAGACCGTGGTCATCGACCACTGGGACGCCACCGAGGGCGGGTCGTTCCGCTTCCGCGGCGACGACAGCGACGGCGACGAGCAGGCCTTCCACGGCTGCTTCCACACCGTGCGCCCCGACCGGATCGTGCAGACCTTCACGTGGGACGGCATGCCCGACGGCGTGGCTCTGGAGACCGTGACCTTCACCGAGCTCGGCGACGGCCGCACCCGGTTGCACGGGACGTCACTCTGCGACAGCTTCGAGGCCCGCGACGCGTGGCTGCGCAGCGGCATGGAGGTCGGCGTCAACGACGGGTACGCCGCCCTCGACACGATGCTCGCCGACGGCACCCTCTGAGCCGGGCCGCTCCTCGCCTCAGGGGAGCTCGTGGCGGTAGGGCGGGTCGGCCCCCGGCCGGGAGACCGTGACGGCCGCAGCGCGGGCGGCGCGCCGCAGGACGGTGTCGATCTCGGCCGGCTCGAGGCCGGTGAGGCGCCCACCGAGGACGTCGAGCTCCCACAGGGCGTCGAGCATCGCCGCACCGAACGTGTCTCCGGCGCCGATGGTGTCGGCGACCTGGATGTCGAGCGCGGGAGCCGTCACCCGGGCCTCCCGCCCGAACCACGTGGCACCGCGCCGACCCCGGGTCACCACCACCGCGGCCGGCCCCAGACCCAGCAGCCGGTCGACCGCCCGCTCCACGGTGTCGCCGGGATAGAGGACCTCCAGGTCCTCGTCGGAGGCCTTCACCAGGTCGGCGAGCGCCGCGACGTCCTCGACCGCCTGCACCACGTCGGGACCGGTCCCGGTGACGGCCGGCCGGGCGTTGACGTCGTAGCTGACGGTCGCGTGCGGCCGCAGACGCTCGAGGAGCCGTCGTACGTCGTCGGCGCCCGGCGCCAGCACCGCGCCGATCGAGCAGGTGTGCACCGCCACCGGCGACAGGTCGGGGACCGGGTTCAGCCGCCACTCGATGTCGAAGGTGTACGACGCGCTCCCGTCGTCGGCGAGGGTCGCCATCGCGGTGGCGGTACGGCTGAGCGCGAACGGGTCACCGGCCACGCCGACCGCCGACTGGTTGAGGTGCCTCGCCAGCACCGCACCGTGCGGGTCGTCGGCGTACGCCGTCAGGAGCTCCACGGGCCGGCCGAGACGGGCCAGCGCGACCGCGACGTTGGCGGCGCTGCCGCCGGGGTACTCCAGCACGGAGCCGTCGGCACGCGCCACGATGTCGACGAGGGCCTCACCCACCACCAGCACACCAGCCATGGCCCCAGCCTGTCGCAAAACGGCTGGGTGCGCGTGCACCTTGCCCGCCGTGGCGAGAACGGGTCGGCGGAAGGGCTACTCCTTGTCGGCGTCCTCGGCCTCGGGAGCTGCCTCCTCCGTGGCGGCGTCCTCCGCCGGAGCCTCCTCCTCGGCAGCCTCCACGGCCTCGTCGGTGCTCGTGTCCTCGGTGTCCGTGTCCTCGGCCACCGCCTCCTCGGCGGCAGGCTGCTCCGCGGCAGGCTCCTCGGCGGCGGCGGCCTTCTTCGCCGATGCCTCCTTGGGGGCCTTGGTGGCGGCCTTCTTGGCCGGCTGGGCGGCCTTCGGCTCGTAGGCCTCGGTCACCAGCTCGATGACCGCCATGGGCGCGTTGTCGCCCTTGCGGGTGCCGACCTTGGTGATCCGCGTGTAGCCACCCGGGCGCTCGGCGAACGTCGGTGCGATCTCGGTGAAGAGCGTGTGGACGACGGACTTGTCGCGCACCGTCTTCAGCACCTCGCGACGGTTGTGGAGGTCGCCGCGCTTGGCCTTGGTGATCAGCTTCTCGGCGACCGGGCGCAGCACGCGCGCCTTCGCCTCCGTGGTGGTGATCCGGCCGTGCTCGAACAGCTGGGTCGCGAGGTTGGAGACGATCAACCGCTGGTGTGCGGGGCTGCCGCCGAGGCGGGGACCCTTCTTGGGCTTGGGCATGGCTTCTCTCGATTCTCCCCGGCCGTGTCAGGTACCGGGGTAGATGTGGCTGACTCTCAGGTCGCCCTCCTGGCTCAGTGCCGGCTCCGCCGGCCCCGAGTCAGTAGGACTCGTCCTCGATGAACGCGTCGTCGTCGTCGTCGCCGTACGCCGCGAGGGCGGCCGACGGGTCGAAGCCGGGTGCGCTGTCCTTGAGGGACAGCCCCATCTCGTGCAGCTTCGCCTTGACCTCGTCGATCGACTTGGCGCCGAAGTTGCGGATGTCGAGGAGGTCCTGCTCCGAGCGGCTGATGAGCTCACCCACGGTGTGGATGCCCTCGCGCTTGAGGCAGTTGTAGGACCGGACCGTGAGCTGCAGGTCCTCGACCGGGAGGGCGAGGTCGGCGGCCAGCTGCTCGTCGACGGGCGACGGGCCGATGTCGATGCCCTCGGCCTCGACGTTCAGCTCGCGGGCCAGGCCGAACAGCTCGACCAGCGTCTTGCCGGCCGAGGCGATGGCGTCGCGGGGCTTCATCGAGGGCTTGGTCTCGACGTCGATGACGAGCTTGTCGAAGTCGGTGCGCTGCTCCACGCGGGTCGCCTCGACCTTGTAGGTCACCTTCAGCACGGGGCTGTAGATCGAGTCGACCGGCATCCGGCCGATCTCGTTGTCCGCGCCCTTGTTCTGCACCGCCGAGACGTAGCCACGACCGCGCTCGACGACGAGCTCCATCTCCAGCTTGCCCTTGTCGGACAGGGTGGCGATCTTCAGCTCGGGGTTGTGCACCTCCACACCGGCGGGCGGCTGGATGTCACCGGCGGTGACCTCACCGGCGCCGGACTTGCGCAGGTACATCGTGACCGGCTCGTCGTGCTCCGAGGAGACCACGAGGCCCTTGAGGTTGAGGATGATCTCGGTGACGTCCTCCTTGACGCCCTCGATGGTCGAGAACTCGTGGAGGACGGTGTCGACCTTGATGCTGGTCACCGAGGCGCCTGGGATGGACGACAGGAGCGTACGACGCAGCGAGTTTCCGAGCGTGTAGCCGAAACCCGGCTCCAGGGGCTCGATGACGAAGCGCGAACGGAACTCGTCCACTGAGTCTTCCGACAGGGTCGGTCGCTGAGCGATGAGCACTGGTTCTTTCCTTTCCGAGCCCACCCGCTATTTGACGGGCTCAGATCTACTGGTGGTGGCGATGTGGAGTTGTGGGTGGATGTCGGGCCACCTTGCGAGCGAGCTCGCAGCGGTGTTCTCTGCGGCCGCCCCGCCCGGCGCCGCCGGGTCGGGGCGTCCTCGATCACTTCTTCGAGTAGTACTCGACGATCAGCTGCTCCTGGACCGGGATGTCGATCTGGGCCCGGACCGGGACCTGGTGGACGAGGATCCGCATCCGGCTCGGGATCGCCTCGAGCCAGGCCGGGACGACGCGCTCGCCGTGGGTCTCGCGAGCCACGATGAACGGGGTCGTCTCGAGCGACTTCTCGCGGACGTCGATCACGTCGTACTGGCTGACCTGGAACGACGGGATGTCGACCTTGCGGCCGTTCACGCGGAAGTGACCGTGGCTGACGAGCTGACGCGCGTGGCGACGCGTGCGGGCGAACCCGGCGCGGTAGACCACGTTGTCGAGCCGGCACTCCAGGAGCTGCAGGAGGTTGTCACCGGTCTTGCCCTGCCGGCGCGAGGCCTCGGTGTAGTAGTTGTGGAACTGCTTCTCCAGGACGCCGTAGGTGAAGCGGGCCTTCTGCTTCTCGCGCAGCTGGAGGAGGTACTCGCTCTCCTTGATCCGGCCGCGGCCGTGCTGGCCGGGAGGGTAGGGACGACGCTCGTACGCCGAGTCGCCGCCGACGAGGTCGACACCGAGACGGCGCGACTTCTTGGTCATGGGGCCGGTGTAGCGGGCCATAGCTCAAGGTCTCCTTCGGGTCTCGGGTCAGACGCGCCGGCGCTTGGGCGGGCGGCAGCCGTTGTGGGGGGTCGGGGTGACGTCTTGGATGGTGCCGACCTCGAGGCCGATCGCACCCAGGGAGCGGATCGCCGTCTCGCGGCCCGAGCCGGGGCCCTTCACGAAGACGTCGATCTTCTTCATCCCGTGGTCCATCGCCCGGCGCCCGGCGGCCTCGGCGGCCATCTGCGCGGCGAACGGCGTGGACTTGCGCGAGCCCTTGAAGCCGACCGTGCCGGCCGAGGCCCACGAGATCACCGCGCCCGTGGGGTCGGTGATGGTGACGATGGTGTTGTTGAACGTGCTCTTGATGTGGGCTTCGCCCTGAGCGATGTTCTTCTTCTCCTTGCGGCGCACCTTCTTGGCGCCGGCCTGACGGCTCTTGGGAGGCATGCGGTACTCCTAAACGAGATCTGGTCGGACGAGCGAGGTGCCGGCGAGTGCCGTGCGACTGGCTGGGCGAGTCGTCACTTGGCCTTCTTCTTGCCGGCGACGGTGCGCTTGGGACCCTTGCGGGTGCGCGCGTTGGTCTTGGTGCGCTGGCCACGGACCGGGAGTCCCTGGCGGTGGCGGCGACCCTGGTAGCTGCCGATCTCGATCTTGCGGCGGATGTCCGCCTGGACCTCACGCCTGAGGTCACCCTCGATCTTGATCTCGTCGTTGCCCTCGATCGCGTCGCGGAGCTTGACCAGCTCCTCGTCGCCCAGCTGGTGGACGCGCAGGTCGGGGTCGACCTCGGTCACGGCCAGGAGCTGCTGGGCGCGGGTACGGCCGATGCCGTAGATGTAGGTGAGTGCGACCTCGATGCGCTTGTCGCGCGGGAGGTCCACCCCAACGAGGCGTGCCATGTCGTCTGGCTTTCCCTTCGATATTGCTCAGCGGTTTCGGTCGTGATGCGTCACGGACGGCGTCCGTGCTCCGGCCACTGCTCCGGAGGTGGTTCACCCGTCGTACCGACGGGCTAGCGATCACGTGGTGGTTTGTTCAGTTGTCGGTGTCAGGCCGGCTTGCGAGCAAGCTCGCTTCGCCGTTCGTGCCGTGAGGCGGCACTCAGCCCTGACGTTGCTTGTGGCGGGGGTTCTCGCAGATCACCATGACGCGGCCGTGGCGACGGATCACCTTGCACTTGTCACAGATGCGCTTGACGCTCGGGTTGACCTTCATGGCCATCCTTCTCCTGGTCGGCTGTGGGGTGCTACTTGTATCGGTAGACGATCCGACCCCGCGTGAGGTCGTACGGCGAGAGCTCCACCACGACGCGGTCCTCGGGGAGGATCCGGATGTAGTGCTGGCGCATCTTGCCGCTGATGTGGGCCAGGACCTTGTGCCCGTTGCTCAGCTCGACCCGGAACATGGCGTTCGGAAGAGCTTCGACAACGGTGCCCTCGATCTCGATCACACCTTCTTTTTTGGGCATGTCCTCCGCTATCTGTCGGTCAGTCGTCTACCGTCGGACCCGGGAACCTCCGCCTCCGCCCGGAGCCGGTGGACCTCTCGGAGCCGTCCCACGCGCCTCTTCCCGGGCGCACGCACGGGCCCAGCACGTGCTGGTCGTGAAGTGGTCCGGGCAGCCGCGAGGCACCGCGAAACAGACCCGAGTTGGGCCGACACGCCAGTTTAGGCCGCTCGGCCTCACAACCCCTAATCCGGGTCGCTGCGCTGCGTGCCCGTGTCGCCACTCCGCTAGCGTGGGTGACCCGCCCCAGGAGGAGCCTGCGTGCCCGATCCCGCCACCGCCCGGATGGCCGTCCTCATCGACGCCGACAACACCTCGGCGAGCCACGCCAGCGCGATCCTGGAGGAGCTGGCCCGCTACGGCATTCCGACCGTGAAGCGGGCCTACGGCGACTGGACGACCTCGAACCTCGTCCGCTGGAAGGACGAGCTCCACCGCCACGCGATCTCGCCGGTGCAGCAGTTCGCCTACACGACCGGCAAGAACTCCACCGACTCCGCGCTGATCATCGACGCGATGGACCTGCTGTACTCCGGCAACCTCGACGCCTTCGCGATCGTGTCCAGCGACTCCGACTTCACCCGCCTCGCGACCCGGATCCGGGAGTCCGGCAAGACGGTCTACGGCCTGGGCCGACGTCGTACGCCGGCGTCGCTGGTCGCCGCGTGCGACCGGTTCATCTTCCTCGAGGTGCTCGGGCGGGCCGACGACTCCCCCACCGCTCCCGAGCAGGACGCCACCGACGAGCCGCCGCTGCCCGACCTGAGGCGGATCCTCACCTCCGCCGTGGAGACGACCTCGCAGGACGACGGTTGGGCGACGCTGGGGTCCCTGGGCAACTACCTCAACAACACCCACGCGTCGTTCGACCCCCGCAACTACGGCTTCTCCAAGCTCAGCGCGCTGGCTCGCGCCCAGGACTACCTCGACGTGCGGCAGTCCGACGGCCAGCCACCGCGGGTGCGGCTGAAGCCGACCGCGGCCGCGGCCACGGCGTCCGGAGCACCCGCCAAGAAGGCACCCTCCCGCCGAGCCCGCAAGACCGCCAAGAAGGCGCCTCCCGCCCAGGCGTGACGGGCCGGGCGGGGTCGCCCACTGGTGCGGTGCTGTGACCACTGGTGCGGCGCTGTGCGGGTTGTTCTGC
>JBAUWD010000144.1:0-6536 GCA_049583575.1 Nocardioides sp. | reverse complement strand
CGGGTACGCCGGCACGCGCGGCGGCCTGGGCCTGCCGCTCGGCCCGGGTGCCCGCGACCTCGCCCTTGTAGATCCAGACCTTCACGCCGATGCGGCCGAAGGTGGTCTTGGCCTCGTAGAAGCCGTAGTCGATGTCGGCGCGCAGCGTGTGCAGCGGGACGCGGCCCTCGCGGTAGAACTCCGTGCGCGACATCTCGGCTCCGTTGAGGCGGCCCGAGCACTGGATCCGGATGCCCTTGGCGCCCGAGCGCATCGTGGTCTGCATGGCCTTGCGCATCGCGCGACGGAACTGCACGCGACCGCTGAGCTGCTCGGCGACGCCCTGGGCGACCAGCTGGGCGTCGACCTCGGGGTTCTTCACCTCGAGGATGTTCAGCTGGACCTGCTTGCCGGTGAGCTTCTCGAGGTCGCCGCGGATGCGGTCGGCCTCGGCACCCCGACGGCCGATCACGATGCCCGGGCGGGCGGTGTGGATGTCCACGCGCACGCGCTCGCGGGTGCGCTCGATCTCGACCTTGGAGATGCCGGCACGCTCCATGCCCTTGGACAGCAGGCGTCGGATGGCGACGTCCTCGCCGACGTACGACTTGTAGAGCTTGTCGGCGTACCAGCGCGACTTGTGGTCGGTGGAGATGCCGAGGCGGAAGCCGTTCGGGTGGATCTTCTGGCCCATCAGGCCTTCCCCTTCTTCCGGTTCTTCGTCTTCGGGGTCGGCGCGAGCGCCGGCGTCACGACGAGGGTGATGTGGCTGGTGCGCTTGAGGATCCGCGTGGCGCGGCCCTGGGCGCGGGGCCGCCAGCGCTTCATCGTCGGGCCCTCGTCGACCTGGCAGTTGCTGACGACCAGGTCGGCGCGGTCGAGGTCCTCGGTGGTCTCGGCGTTCGCGATCGCGCTCTCGAGGACCTTGTAGACCGTCGTGGCCGCGGCCTGGGGCGCGAACTGCAGCAGCGCGAGGGCGTCGTCGACCGGCAGACCCTGGATCATCTGGGTCACCCGGCGGGCCTTCATCGGCGTGATCCGCACGTAGCGGGCGCTCGCGAAGCTGCCCGGCTGGTCGCCGAGCAGCGTCTCGCGGCGGGCGCTGGTACGGCGGCGCTCGGTCACAGGCATGGCTGGTTCTCCTCTGGCTGCCCCCGCCTCAGCGGCGGCGGCCCTTCCGGTCGTCCTTCACGTGCCCGCGGTAGGTGCGGGTCGGGGCGAACTCCCCCAGCTTGTGGCCGACCATCGAGTCGGTCACGAAGACGGGGACGTGCTTGCGGCCGTCGTGCACCGCGATCGTGTGGCCGATCATCGTCGGCACGATCATGGAGCGACGCGACCAGGTCTTGATCACGTTGTGGGAGCCCTTGTCGTTCTCGGCGTCCACCTTCTTCATCAGGTGGCCGTCCACGAACGGGCCCTTCTTCAGGCTGCGAGGCATTGCTTAGTTCCTTTTCCGGTGGTCGAGCATGTCGAGACCCTCAGCGCTTCTTGCCGGTCTTGCGGCGGCGGATGATCTGGGCGTCACTGGCCTTGCCCTTCCGGCGGGTGCGGCCCTCGGGCTTGCCCCACGGGCTGACCGGGTGGCGACCACCGGAGGTCTTGCCCTCGCCACCACCGTGGGGGTGGTCGACGGGGTTCATGACCACGCCGCGGACGGTCGGGCGCTTGCCCTTCCAGCGCATGCGCCCGGCCTTGCCCCAGTTGATGTTGGACTGCTCGGCGTTGCCGACCTCGCCGATCGACGCCCGGCAGCGCACGTCGACGAACCGCATCTCACCGGACGGCATCCGCAGGGTGGCGCGGGAGCCCTCCTTGGCGACGAGCTGGGCGGAGTTGCCGGCCGAGCGGGCGATCTTGGCGCCACCACCCGGCCGCAGCTCGATGCAGTGGATCGTCGTACCGACCGGGATGTGGCGCAGCGGGAGGTTGTTGCCCACCTTGATGTCGGCGGCCACACCCGACTCGAGCACCGCGCCCTGGAGGAGGTCCTTCGGCGCGATGATGTAGCGCTTCTCGCCGTCGGCGTAGTGCAGCAGCGCGATCCGGGCGGTGCGGTTGGGGTCGTACTCGATGTGGGCGACCTTGGCCGGCACGCCGTCCTTGTCGTAGCGACGGAAGTCGATGATCCGGTAGGCGCGCTTGTGGCCCCCGCCCTGGTGGCGGGTCGTGATGCGGCCCTGGTTGTTGCGACCGCCCTTCTTGGGCAGCGGGCGCGTCAGCGACTTCTCCGGCGTGGTCCGGGTGATCTCGACGAAGTCGGCCACCGAGGAGCCGCGGCGGCCCGGGGTGGTCGGCTTGTACTTGCGGATGGCCATAGCTTCCCTCAGCTCTGTCCTCGGGGCCCGGTCAGGAGACCGGACCTCCGAAGATGTCGATGCGGTGACCCTCGGCCAGGCTGACGATCGCGCGCTTGGTGTTCTTGCGCTTGCCCAGCCCGGTGCGGGTACGACGGGTCTTGCCCTGCCGGTTGATCGTGTTCACGGAGGTGACCTTCACGCCGAAGACCTTCTCGACCGCGATCTTGATCTCGGTCTTGTTGGCGGTGGGGGCGACCAGGAACGTGTACTTGTTGGAGTCGAGGAGGCCGTAGCTCTTCTCGGACACCACCGGCGCGAGCAGGATGTCGCGGTGGTCCTTGTGCAGCGTGCTCACTGCGCCTCCTCCTCGCTGGCACCGCCGGCGCGGGTGAGGCCCGCGGCCTCGGCGTCGTCGGCGGACTTGAAGTAGAACTCCGCCTCGGTCTGGTCGTACCACTGGCCGTCGGGCTCGTGGTACAGGCCGGAGTCGGCGTTGCCCTTGACGGGGTAGCCCTTCGGGGCACCGCCGCTCTTCAGCGGAGCCTTGGCGCCCTTGGGCAGCTCCGGCTTCGTGTCGGCGGTGGCGTCGTCGCTCGTCGCCTCGGTCTCGGCGGCAGCCTTCTTCGCGGCCGCCTTCTTGGCCGGCTTCTCCTCGACCGTCTCGACCGCGGGGGTCTCGGCCACCGTCACCGGACGGTCGCTCGAGCCCGCGGTGCCGGCCACGAACGCGTCGTACGCGCCGCGGGTGAAGACCACGTCGTCGGAGGCGAGCACGTCGTAGGTGTTGACCTGGTCGACGGCCACGATGTGCACCTGGTGGGCGTTGCGCAGCGACAGCCAGGTCACGGCGTCCGAGCGCTCGAGCACGACCAGGAAGTTGGCGCGGTCGGAGACCACTCCGGACAGCGCGGCGAGCGCGGTCCTGGTCGAGGGGGTCTCACCCGAGACCAGGGAGTCGACCACGTGGATGCGACCCTCGCGGGCCCGGTCCGACAGCGCTCCGCGGAGTGCGGCGGCGATCATCTTCTTGGGCGTGCGCTGGGCGTAGCTGCGCGGCTGCGGGCCGTGGACGACGCCACCGCCGGAGAACTGCGGCGCGCGGGTCGAGCCCTGCCGGGCGCGACCGGTGCCCTTCTGCTTGTAGGGCTTGCGGCCACCGCCGCGGACCTCGCCACGACTCCTGGTGGAGGCGGTGCCCTGGCGGGCGGCCGCCTGCTGCGCGACCACCACCTGGTGGATCAGCGGGATGTTGACCTCGGCGTCGAAGATCTCGGACGGCAGGTCGACCTTCAAGACCGTGGCGGTCGCGGAGCCGGCCGACGCGGCAGCCTTCTTGGTGGTCGTCGCCATGATCAGGCCTCCTTCGCGCGCTTGGCGGCCGAACGCAGGACCAGCAGCCCGCCCTTGGGGCCGGGAACGGCGCCCTTCAGCAGGATCAGGCCCTTCTCGGTGTCGACCGCGTGGACGGTGACGTTCTGGGTGGTGACCGTGTCGTGACCCATGCGGCCGGCCATCCGGACGCCCTTGAACACGCGACCCGGGGTCGCGCAGGCGCCGATGGAGCCCGGCTTGCGGTGGTTGCGGTGGGCGCCGTGCGAGGCGCCGACGCCGTGGAAGCCGTGCCGCTTCATGACGCCGGCGAAGCCCTTGCCCTTGGTCGTGCCGGTCACGTCGATCTCGTCGCCGGCCTCGAAGGTGTCGACGGCGAGCTCCTGTCCGACGGTGTACGACGGTGCGTCGGCCGTGCGGATCTCCGCGACGAAGCGGCGCGGGGTCACGCCGGCCTTCGCGAACTGGCCCGCCTCGGGCTTGGTCACCTTGCGGCCGTCGATCTCGCCGTACCCGACCTGGATGGCGTTGTAGCCGTCGGTCTCGGGCTTGCGGACCTGCGTGACGACGTTCGTGGCCGCCGCGACGACGGTCACCGGGACGATCCGGTTGTTGGCGTCCCACATCTGGGTCATGCCGAGCTTGGTGCCCAGCAGACCCTTCACGTTGCGTTCAACAGTCATGTCAGGAGCCTCAGAGCTTGATCTCGATGTCGACGCCGGCAGGGAGGTCGAGCCGCATCAGCGAGTCGACCGTCTTCGGCGTGGGGTCGATGATGTCGATGAGCCGCTTGTGGGTGCGCATCTCGAAGTGCTCGCGGGAGTCCTTGTACTTGTGGGGCGAGCGGATGACGCAGTAGACGTTCTTCTCGGTCGGCAGCGGCACGGGGCCGGCGACCTTGGCACCCGTGCGGGTGACGGTGTCCACGATCTTGCGCGCCGAGGTGTCGATCACCTCGTGGTCATAGGCCTTGAGCCTGATGCGGATCTTCTGTCCCGCCATAGGTCTCTCTCGTCCTTACGTGTCGTGCTCGGCATCCCGGTCGCACGGCCCCGGCGGGACCGTCCGTGTGTTGTTCCTGACTCACCACGACGAGGCGGGCTCTCCCACCCCCGAGGTCGGGCGTGTCGCGGTGTTCGCGACACACGACTCCCCCTACCGGGTGGAACCTGCATCATGTTGGTGGGCACCCCGCCGTGAGGCCGGGCCTTCGGGTCTCCGACCGACGTACGTCGGTGTGGTGCGGCCGCACTTGTCCACCGAACCAGCGGGAGACGCGATTCAGCAGTCAAGTGTGAGGCCACCGGCGACCCGCCGGAGCAACCGGACAATCTTGACAGATCCGCCCGATCACGCCAAATCGGATCGGACCGCCGGACCGACGACGGCTCGGGTCGGCTCCGGAGATGTCGCCCCGACGACGCGCCGACCTGACAGGATGGGCGCCTCGCGGGCCTCCGGACGGGATCTGCCGGCCCTTCGACGAGGGGGAGTCAGACGTGTCGGGAGCCCAGCCGCCACCCCCGGGCTGGGTGCCGCCACCGCCTGATCCGCGCGCTCCCGGCCAGCCGCCGCCGTACCCCGGCTGGGGACGACCTGCTGCGCCCCCCGGGTGGGTGCCGGGTCCGGGCACCGGGCCGCCGGGCCCACAGCCGTACGCCGTACCGCCGGCCGGACCCGCGGCCCACAAGCCGGGCGCCATCCCGTTGCGCCCCCTCGTGCTCGGCGACATCTTCGACGGCGCGTTCCGGATCATCCGCTACAACCCCAGGGCCACGATCGGTGCGGCCGTCCTCGTGTCCGCCGTGGCGATGGTGCTCCCGGTGGTCGTCAGCCTGGTCACGGGCTCGACCGGCAACCTCAGCCTCGGGACCGGCGACCAGACCCTGACGCACGACCAGGTCGTCGGGCTCGTCTCGGCCTTCGGCTCGTTCTTCCTCGCCACCCAGCTGCAGTCGGTCGGCCTGCTCTTCGTCTCCGGGATGATCGCCCACGTGACCTCCGCCGCGGCCGTGGGACGCCGGCTGACGATGGGCGAGGCCTGGGCGGCGACGGCCGGGAAGCGCTGGCGGCTGCTCGGGATGGCGTTCCTGCTCGGGCTGGTCACCGTGGCGGCCCTCGCGGTGGTGGCGGGTGTCGTGGTGTTCCTGGCGTTCCACGCCGGCCTGGGCGTCACGATCCTCACCGCGCTGGTGCTCGGCCTCGCGCTGGTCGTCGCCTACCTGGTGTTCTGGGTCCGGGTCCGCGCCCTGGCCGTCCCCGCTCTGATGCTGGAGGAGGTCGGCGTCCTCGGCGCCCTCCGCCGCGCCGTACGCCTGACGCGGCGGCAGTTCTGGCGGCTGCTCGGGATCCTGCTGCTGGTGAGCCTGGTGGTCGGCGTCGCCGGCAGCATGCTCCGGCTCCCCTTCAGCCTCGTGGGCGAGTTCTTCGTCGTCGGGGGCAGCGACACCGGCTACGGCCTCACCATCTACCTGCTGCTCACCGCCGTCGGCACCGTGCTCACCTCGGCCCTGCTCCAGCCCTTCCAGGCCGCCGTCTCGGCCCTGCTGTACGTCGACCAGCGCATCCGCAAGGAGGCCTACGACGTGGAGCTGCTCGGTCGCGCGGGGATCCTGACCGGCTGATGGGACCGCCCGGCCCTCCCCTGGATCCCTCGGGCACCGAGGGCCGCCGACTGCTGCGCGGCGAGCTGCTGAAGGGGGAGTACCACCAGCAGCACCTCTGGCAGCGGCTGGTGGCCTGGCTCGGGCGGCTCTTCGACGGCGGCGTGCGCACGGCGTCCGGTTCCTCGGCGATCACCGTCTTCGTCACGATGCTGCTGGTCGCCCTGCTCGTCACCGGGCTGGCCCTGATGCTGTCGCGGCTCTCCCGCGACGCCCGCGCGCGGGCCCGGCCGGCCGCGCTGCTGCCCGACGACCGGCCCTCGGC
>JBAUWD010000143.1:0-1646 GCA_049583575.1 Nocardioides sp. | reverse complement strand
TGGCCGGGCAGGTCGCGAACGGCGTCCTGGTGCTCGGCTGCGACTCGGTGCTGGAGCTGGACGGCGCAGCGCTGGGGAAGCCCGACGACGCCGAGGCCGCCGTACGGCGCTGGCGGTCGATGCGCGGCCGCTCCGGGTTGCTGCACACCGGTCACTCGCTCCACGACACGGCGACCGGCCGCGCCGCCTCGGCCACGGCCTCGACGGTGGTCCACTTCGCGGACGTGACCGACGCCGAGATCGCGGCGTACGTCGCCACCGGCGAGCCCCTCCAGGTCGCCGGGGCGTTCACCATCGACGGGCTCGGCGGCGCGTTCGTGACCGGGATCGAGGGCGACCACCACAACGTGGTCGGGCTGAGCCTGCCGCTGCTGCGCGACCTGCTCGACGAGCTCGGGCACGCCTGGACCGACCTCTGGGCCTGACTCCCGGGCTCAGGAGTCAGGAACGCGGTCGGCGGAGCCGAGCAGCGGCCGCGGGTGGTGGATGATCTCGCCGACCGTGACCGGCTGGCGGAAGACGTACTTGCGGAACAGGTAGAACCGTGCGGCCTGCCCCATCAGCTGGCCCACGACGTTGCCGGCGAGGTTGTCCGACAGGGGGTCGGTCAGGTGGAGCACGTGCCGGCTCAGCCAGAGGCAGGCGATCGCCAGCGGCATGGTGACCACGTTGATCGCGAAGAACGCCGTACGCCCGCCGTCGGGATGGACCGGCGGGCGGTGCCGGAAGGCCCAGTGCCGGCTCAGCCGGTAGCTGACCAGCATGCCGACGACGTTCGCGAGCACGAACGCCAGGATCGGCTGCGCGCCCAGCCAGGGATGGTGGGTGAGGTAGAGGCCGTGCACCAGGAAGTTGAAGACGAGGAACGACGCGATCGTCGACAGCCCACCGGTGACCATGAACCGCCCGATCTCGGCGAACACGTGAGGCAGGCGCGGCACGGGGGCAGTCTAGGGAACCCCTCGCCGGATTCCCGTCTCACCGAGCCCTCGCCGCTGGCGGGTCAGGGTCAGGTCGCGTCGGTGGCGGCGTCACGAGCGGCATCCTCGACCGCGACCACCGGCACCGCCCGATGGTGCTGGAGCGTCTCGGGCGCGGCCAGCACCACGAGCACCGGGAGGGCGCACACCACGGCACACAGGGCGAACGCGGGCGAGTAGCCGGCCACGTCGGCCGCCCATCCGGTCACGACCGGTCCGAGCACGGCGCCGAGGTCGCCGGCCATCTGGAAGACCGCGACCACGGTGCCACCCCTGCCTCCCACGACGTCGCCCATCACCGCGCCGGGTGCGACGGAGTCGGCGGCTGCGGCCACGCCGATCAGCGCCGTGGCCGTCACCAGCCCCGCGATCGCCGGGAGCGTCGGGAGGAGCACGAAGGCCACGGAGCCGACGAGGAGACCGGCGACGATCACCGGACGCCGACCGACGGTGTCCGCGACCTTGCCGGTCGGCAGCAGGAGCGCCCCGCTGACCAGGCTGACGATCAGGAAGGCCGCGTAGGCCCAGCCGGCCGACAGGTGGAGGGCGTCGCGCACGTAGAGCGGCACCATCGAGGACCGCGCGCCCACCAGCACGAAGTCGCCGGCGAACGCCGCCGCGAGGGCGCCGAGGTAGGCGCGGTTGCGCATCGCGACCGCCAGCGCC
>JBAUWD010000142.1:0-15735 GCA_049583575.1 Nocardioides sp. | reverse complement strand
GCCCCCGGACACCCGCGCTCTCGAGGCCACCCACCGGGGTGCGGCACGGCTGCTGGAGCGTGCGCGGGCTGCGAACGAGATGGCCGTACGCCGCCACGACCGCGTACGCGGCCTCGGCGACGCCCTCGACTCCGCCCTCGAGGACTGGGAGCCGCTCCGAGAGCGGCTGGCCCTGGCGACCGCGGTCTCGTCGTTCACCGAGGGCAAGGCTGCCGACAACCGCCTGCAGATGCGCCTCTCGGCGTACGTCCTGGCCCATCGCCTGTCGCAGGTCGTGGCCGCGGCCAACGCCCGGCTGGCGGGGATGAGCGACCAGCGCTACTCCCTCGAGCACGTCGGTCGCCGCGGGGCCGGCGAGTCACGCGGTGGGCTGAGCCTGGTCGTCCGTGACGACTGGTCCGGTGAGTCGCGCGACCCGGCGACCCTCTCCGGCGGCGAGACGTTCGTGGTGTCGCTGGCTCTCGCGCTGGGACTCGCCGACGTGGTGGCCCACGAGGCGGGGGGTGCCGACCTGGCCACCCTCTTCGTCGACGAGGGCTTCGGGTCGCTGGATGCCGAGACGCTCGACGACGTGCTCGACATCCTCGACACCCTCCGCGAGAACGGCCGCGCCGTCGGGGTGGTCAGCCACGTCGCCGAGATGCGCGACCGCATCCCGACGCAGCTCGTGGTGACCAAGGCGCGCAGCGGGTCCACGCTGCGCATCTCCTGCTGACCCCGCTAGGTTCGGCACATGGCCGGCGTCGACCCCGCTTTCACCGCGCTCCCCTACCGCTCGCTCGGTGACGCAGCGCTCTCCCGGACTCGTGAGCTCGGCGTCTCGCACGCCGACTTCCGGTTCGAGCGGGTGCAGTACCAGGACGTGCGCGTGCGCGACGGCGCGGTCCAGGGCGCCAGCGACACCGAGGACCTCGGCTTCGCGGTGCGCGTGATCCACGGTGGCGCCTGGGGGTTCGCGTCCGGCGTGCACCTGACGACGGAGGAGGCCGTGCGCGTGGCCGATGCCGCCGTCGCGGTCGCCCGGCTCTCGGCCGCCATGACGACCGTGCCGGTCGAGATCGCCCCCGAGCCGGTGTACGACGACGTGACCTGGGTGTCGTCGTACGTCGTCGACCCGTTCGCCATCCCCCTCGCCGACAAGTCCGCCGTGCTCGTCGAGTGGACCGACCGACTGCGTGCGCACCGGGCGGTCGACCACGCGACCGCCGTGCTCTACCAGGTCCGCGAGAACAAGTACTACGCCGACCTGTCCGGCACCCGCACCACCCAGCAGCGCATCCGGCTGCTGCCGTCGTTCACCGCGAAGGGGTCGGACGACGCGCGCGGCGTGTTCGACGACATGTCGTCGATCGCCCCGCCCGCCGGCCGCGGCTGGGAGTACGTCGCGGGCGCCGCTGCCGAGGGCGCCTGGGACTGGGACGCCGAGCTCGCCGAGGTGCCCGACCTGCTGGCCGAGAAGCTCGCGGCCCCGAGCGTCGACGCCGGCGTCTACGACCTGGTGATCCACCCGTCCAACCTCTGGCTCACCATCCACGAGTCGATCGGCCACGCCACCGAGCTCGACCGGGCGTTGGGCTACGAGGCCAACTACGCCGGCACCTCGTTCGCAACGCTCGACCAGCTCGGGTCGTTGCGGTACGGCTCACCCGCCATGCACGTCACCGGCGACCGCACCGTCGAGCACGGCCTCGCCACCACCGGGTACGACGACGAAGGGGTGGCCACCCAGAGCTGGGACATCGTCCGGGACGGCGTCCTCGTCGGGTACCAGCTCGACCGTCCGATGGCCCACCTCCACCCGGAGCTCAACGACCACCGCTCCAACGGCTGTGCCTATGCCGACTCCCCCGGCCACATCCCCATCCAGCGGATGGCCAACGTCTCGTTGCAGCCCGGGCGGGAGTCCCTCTCCACCGACGACCTGGTGGGGCGGGTCGAGCGCGGGCTCTACATCGTCGGCGACAAGTCGTGGTCGATCGACATGCAGCGCTACAACTTCCAGTTCACCGGGCAGCGCTTCTACGAGATCCGCGAGGGCGCGCTGGCCGGTCAGGTCAGGGACGCGGCGTACCAGGCCACGACGACGGACTTCTGGGGGTCGATGGAGGCGGTCGGCGGCCCGGACACCTGGGTGCTCGGCGGTGCCTTCAACTGCGGCAAGGCCCAGCCGGGTCAGGTGGCCTCGGTCAGCCACGGCTGCCCGACGGCGCTCTTCCGCGGCGTACGCATCCTGAACACCCACGACGAGGGAGCCCACTGATGCCCGCCACCGTCCAGGACCTCGTCGAGCACGCCCTGGCCGTGTCCACCGCCGACGACTGCGTGGCCATCGCCCACCACCGCACCAGCGCCAACCTGCGGTGGGCCAACAACACGCTGACCACCAACGGCGCCATGCGCGGCATCGACGTCACGGTGATCTCGTTCGCGCGCCGGGCCGGCGGCGTGTCCACCGGTTCGGTCTCGAGCAGCGCGAGCTCGACCGACCAGGTCACCGCGATCGTGCAGGCCGCCGACGCCGCGGCTCGCGCGTCGGACCCCGCCGCGGATGCGAACGACCTGGTCACCGGCGTGGTCGACGATCGATGGGACGGCGCGCCCGACGAGACCGACATCCACGTCTTCGACGGCTTCGCCCCGGCGCTCGGCGAGGCCTTCGAGCGAGCCCGGGCGGGCGGCCGCATCCTCTACGGATTCGTCGACCACCACGTCACCACGACGTACGTCGGGTCGTCGACCGGGCTGCGGCTCCGGCACGTCCAGCCGACCGGCCACTACGCGTGCACCGGCAAGACCGCCTACCTGACGGAGAGCGCCTGGGTCGGCGGCGCGACCCGCGACTTCGTGGGCGTCGACCCGCTGGCCCTCGAGGCGGCGCTCGAGCAACGGCTGGGCTGGGCCCGGCACCGGGTCGACCTGCCGGCCGGGAGGTACGACACGATCCTGCCGCCGACGGCGGTGGCCGACCTGATGATCTACGCCTACTGGTCGGCCGGCGCGCGCGACGCCCACGACGGGCAGTCGGTCTTCAGCCACCCAGGGGGTGGCACCCGGATCGGGGAGCAGCTGGTGAGACCAGAGGCCACGCTGTTCTCCGACCCGGCGTACCCCGGGCTGGAGTGCGCGCCGTACACGATCGAGGAGGCGTCGGGCGACGACTCCTCGGTCTTCGACAACGGCCTTCCCCTGGCCCGCACCGACTGGGTGCGTGGGGGCACCCTCGCGGCCCTGCGGCAGTCACGTGAGACGGCCGGCCTGACGAGGCAGCCGGTGACGCCCGTGATCGACAACCTCGTCCTCGACGTCGCCGGTGCCACCGGGTCGGTCGACGACCTCGTGGCCGACACGGAGCGCGGGCTGCTGCTCACGTGCCTGTGGTACATCCGCGAGGTCGACCCGCAGACCCTGCTCCTCACCGGACTCACGCGTGACGGGGTGTACCTCGTCGAGAACGGCGAGATCACCGGCGCGGTGAACAACTACCGCTTCAACGAGAGCCCGGTCGACCTGCTGCGCCGGTTCTCGCACGCGTCCGCCACCGGCCCGGCGTTCAGCCGGGAGTGGGGGGACGACTACTTCTCCCGGACGGCGATGCCGGCACTGCGGGTGCCCGACTTCAACATGTCGAGCGTCTCCCAGGCGACGTGAGCCCCGCGTCGCCGGTCACGCCTCGGCGAAGGCCTCCGGCGGCGGGCAGGCGCAGACCAGGTGACGGTCGCCGTACGCCTGGTCGACCCGGGCGACGGGCGGCCAGTACTTGTCGGGGTCCGGGCCGGTCGGAAAGGCACCGGCCTCGCGCGGGTAGGCGCGGTCCCAGTCGCCGACGATCGCCCGCGAGGTGTGCGGTGCGCCGCGGAGGGGCGACTTGTCGACGCTCCACTCCCCCGACTCGACCTGGTCGATCTCGGCGCGGATCGCGAGCATCGCGTCGCAGAAGCGGTCGAGCTCGGTGAGGTCCTCGGACTCGGTCGGCTCGACCATCAGGGTCCCGGCCACCGGGAACGACATGGTGGGCGCGTGGAAGCCGTAGTCGATCAGGCGCTTGGCGACGTCGTCGACGGTCACTCCGGAGGTCTTGGTGAGCCCGCGCACGTCGAGGATGCACTCGTGGGCCACCAGCCCGCCCTGGCCCTTGTAGAGCACCGGGAACGCCTCGTCGAGGCGCGCGGCGACGTAGTTCGCGGCGAGCACCGCGGTGGCGGTGGCCGCCCGCAGCCCCTCGGCACCCATCATCGCGATGTAGGCCCAGGAGATGGGCAGGATGCCTGCCGAGCCGTACGGCGCGGCACTGACGGCTCCGATGCCCTCGCGCTTCGTGGCATCGGGGTGCTGGCGGTGGCTCGGGAGGTACGGCGCCAGGTGCTCGCGCACCCCGATCGGACCGACACCGGGACCACCGCCGCCGTGCGGGATGCAGAACGTCTTGTGCAGGTTGAGGTGCGAAACGTCGCCGCCGAACGCGCCCGGTCGCGCGTAGCCGAGCAGGGCGTTGAGGTTGGCTCCGTCGACGTACACCTGGCCACCGGCATCGTGCACGATCCCACACAGCTCGGTGATGGTGCTCTCGTACGCGCCATGGGTCGACGGGTAGGTCACCATGATCGCGGCGATCTCGTCCGGGTGGTCGGCACACGTGGCCCGCAGGTCGTCGAGGTCGACGGAACCGTTGTCGGAGGCCTTCACCACGACGACCTTCATGCCGGCCATCACCGCCGACGCGGCGTTGGTGCCGTGCGCCGAGGACGGGATCAGACAGATCGTGCGTCCGGTGTCGCCGTTGGCCCGGTGGTAGGCGCGGATCGCGAGCAGGCCCGCCAGCTCGCCCTGGGAGCCGGCGTTCGGCTGGATCGACACCCGGTCGTAGCCGGTCGCCGAGGCCAGCCACGACTCGAGCTGCTCGATCAGCTCGCGGTATCCCTGCGCGTCCTCCGCGGGGGCGAACGGGTGCAGGTCGGCGAAGCCGGGCATCGACACCGGCTCCATCTCGGTGGTGGCGTTCAGCTTCATCGTGCACGACCCGAGCGGGATCATCCCGCGGTCGAGTGCATAGTCGCGGGCCGAGAGACGGCGCAGGTATCGCAGCATCTGGGTCTCGCTGCGGTGGGAGGAGAACACCTCGTGGGTGAGGTACGTCGTGGTGCGGCGCAGCGTCTCGGGGATCGTGTCGGCACTGGCGACGGCGTGGTGACCCTCCTCGTAGGCGCCGAAGGCTCGGAGGACCGAGCCGAAGGTCTCGGAGCCGAACGTCTCGCCGACACTCAGTCCGACGTGGTCGGCGTCGACCAGCCGTAGGTGGACCCCGGCGTCGCGAGCCACCGCGACGATCTCGGCCGCCCGCCCCGGGACTCGGGTCAGCACGGTGTCGAAGAAGTGGTCGTGCACGATCTCCACCCCGCCGTTCCTGAGCATGGCCGCGAGGCTGCGGGCGTCGTCGTTGATCTTCCCGGCGATCGCCTTCAGGCCCTCGGGGCCGTGGTAGACGGCGTACATCGACGCGACGACGGCGAGCAGCACCTGGGCGGTGCAGATGTTGGAGGTCGCCTTATCGCGACGGATGTGCTGCTCACGGGTCTGCAGGGCGAGGCGGTACGCCGGTCGGCCCTCGGCGTCGACCGACACCCCGACCAGCCGGCCCGGCAGGTGCCGCTCGAGCCCCGTGCCGACGGCCATGAAGCCGGCGTGCGGCCCGCCGTAGAACATCGGGACGCCGAACCGTTGGGACGAGCCGACCACGACGTCGGCACCCAGCCGGCCCGGTGACTCCAGCAACGTCAGGGCCAGCAGGTCGGCCGCGAGCACCACCAGCCCGCCGCGGTCGTGGGTGGCTTCGATCAGCGAGGTCGGGTCGAGGATGCGGCCCGAGGCGCCGGGGTACTGGACGAGGAGGCCGCAGAGCTCACCGTCGGGGAGCCCGTCGGTGAGGTCGGCGACCACGACCTCGATGCCCATGGCCGCGGCTCGCGTGTGGATCACCTCGATCGTCTGGGGCAGGGCGTCGGCGTCGACGACGAAGGGTCCACTCGCCTGGCGCTGGGCCCGGCGTACCAGGGTCATCGCCTCGGCCGCTGCGGTGGCCTCGTCGAGGAGGCTGGCATTCGCGGTCGGGAGCCCGGCCAGGTCACCGATGACGGTCTGGAAGTTGAGGAGCGCCTCGAGGCGGCCCTGCGAGATCTCCGGCTGGTACGGCGTGTAGGCGGTGTACCAGCTCGGGTCCTCGAGCACGTTGCGCCGGATGACCGGCGGCGTGATCGTCGAGTGGTAGCCGAGTCCGATCATGGACTCCGCCGGCCGGTTGGCTTCGGCGAGCCGGCGCAGCTCGCGCGCTGCGTCGTACTCCGAGAGCGGCTCGGGGAGGTCGAGCTCCCGCGAGGCGATGCTGGCCGGCACCGCCGCCGCCATCAGCTCGTCCAACGAGTCGAAGCCGACGACCCCGAGCATGCGGGCGACCTCGTCGGCGCGGGGACCGAGATGGCGCTGGGCGAAGGTGGACTTCTGGCTCACGGGTGGCTCCTCGACGTGTCGTCCGATTCGCCTCCCCCTCTGTCGCGTCCGCTCCAGAGTTGCCTGGTCCGCACGGTCCTGGCGCCTGAGAGGTTCCGGGGAGGGGTTGCCCCTTCGGCGCTCTGCTCCCGGGTGTGCGTCTCGCGACTTCGACCCGGGCAAGAGACTCTCCCGTGCGGGATCGTCAGCACGCCCAATCTAACAGGCCTACCCGTGCACGCCGCGCAGCGACGGCCCCGTGTGCGGGCGGGCCGACACCCCACCGTTTGGTCCCAAACCGCAGTCTTGATCGATCAAATGTCGCCGTTTGGTCCAAAACCGCAGAAGACGAGACGCCCGCGGCTCAGCCGAGCTTGCGTGCGGCCCGGCGGGCGGCCAGCTCGTCGGGTGCGTGGGAGTCGACGTGGTCGTCGACGGTGCGCTCGCTGGGCAGCTGGGCGAGGGTGCCCTCGATCTCGCGCCAGACACCACCGATGGCGATGCCGAAGACGCCCTGGCCGCCCTGGAGCAGGTCGATGACCTCATCACTGCTGGTGCACTCGTAGACCGAGGCGCCGTCGCTCATCAGGGTGACCCGGGTGAGGTCGTCGGTGCCGCGGGCGCGCAGGTGCTGCACCGCCGTGCGGATCTGCTGCAGCGAGACGCCGGCGTCGAGCAGCCGCTTGATCACCTTGAGGATCAGGATGTCGCGGAAGGAGTAGAGCCGCTGGGAGCCCGAGCCGGTGGCTCCGCGCACGGTCGGCTCGACGAGTCCGGTGCGCGCCCAGTAGTCGAGCTGGCGGTAGGTGATGCCGGCGGCGTTGCACGCGGTCGGGCCGCGGTAGCCGGTGTCGCTCGGCAGCGGGGAGACGTCGTCGGTGAAGAGCAGACCTTGCTCCTCCGCGGACTCGAACGCCTCGGCCTGGCCGGCGTGGTCCGCGTCTGGGTGCTGCTCGTTGTCGTTCACTACGACCTCCGTCGACTACCCCGCGTCTTGCGTGACTCCTGGGGAATCCGTGCGGTCACGAGGGCAACCACATCGGTGGAGTTACAACGAGGACAGTTCACGGTAAGCCCGTGGTCGAGACTCGTCAAAGACAACGGCGGCGTGTCGCAACCCTCAACCTCTACTTGAGGGTGAGAGATGGTCACGTGGTCTCGAAGTCCTCCGGTGACACCTGGTCGAGGAACTCGCGGAACTTCTCCACCTCGTCCTCCTGCTCCTCGGGCGCGTCGAGGCCCGCCTCGTCGAGGACCTCCTCGGCGCACAGGATCCGGCTGCCGGTGCGCAGCGCCAGGGCGATCGAGTCGGACGGCCGGGCGCTGACCTCGACTCCGGACGAGAGCACCAGGGTCGCGAAGAACATGTTGTCCTTCACCTCGGTGATGTGGACCTCGGTCAGCTGGTTGCCGGTCGACTCCAGGACGTCCTTGAGGAGGTCGTGCGTCAACGGCCGAGGCGGTACGACGCCCTGCTGGGCGAACGCGATCGCGGTCGCCTCGACGGCGCCGATCCAGATCGGCAGATATCGCTGGCCCTCCACATCACGCAGGAGCACGATCGGGTTGTTCGACGGCATCTCCACCCGGACACCCAGGACGTCGACCTCGCGCATGTCTCCACAGTACCCCCGTACACACGCACGGTCAGGGTGGTCAGCCGTGGTGCAGGCCGGCCTTGACGAGCGTGGCGTGGAGGCGCACCGAGAGGGCCGCGATCTCGCTCACGGTCTCCTCCGCACGAGCCCGTGCGGCCGTGTCACGGCCGCGCTGGTGCGGGGCCACCACCTGTTCGACCAGACCGATCTCGCGGTCGGCGGAGGTCTTGAACGCGCGCAGGTGGCGCGGCTCGAAGCCGAACTCGGCGAGCTCGCGCGCGGTCGTGGCGATGACCAGTGCGTCGGTGTCGTAGTGACCCGTGCCGGTGCTGGCGGCGATCAGCCCGAACTGCTCGAGCTGCGCCAACAGGTCCTCGGAGATCTCGGCGATCTTCACCAGCTCCTTGCGGGAGAGTCGCACGCGGTCACGACGCCGGAACGACTCGGCCGAGGGCAGGCCGTCGGGGGCCAGTGACACCGTCGGGACGGTCGGCACCACCGGCTCGATCGGCGGCGGCTCCAGACCACGGTCGATCGCGTCGAGGTGCTCACCGATGACGCGCAGCGGCAGGTAGTGGTCGCGTTGCAGACGGAGGATGTAGCGCAGCCGCTCGATGTCCTCGACGGAGAACTTGCGATAGCCGGACGGCGTGCGTTCGGGCTTGACGAGGCCCTTGTCCTCGAGGAAGCGGATCTTCGGGATCGTGATCCCCGGGAAGTCGGGCCGAAGCCGGTCGAGGACCTCGCCGATGTTAAGCCGGACCCGGCCAGCCGAAGCGGAATGACTGCTCATCGACATCCGGGGTCCCCACGGCGTCGTCCGACGGAGGAGCGCTGGGGAGGAGGCGAGGAACGTCGTGGGGTGGTCTTCACGTCGCCTCGTGGCCCTGGAAGAACACGAGTCGGTACTTGCCGATCTGCACCTCGTCGGTGTCCTTGAGCACCACCGTGTCGATGCGGTCGCGGTTGACGTAGGTGCCGTTGAGGCTGCCCGCATCGGAGACGGTGAAGGTGTCGCCGTCGCGGGTGAAGGTCGCGTGCCGACGCGAGACGGTCACGTCGTCGAGGAAGATCTCACTGTCGGCGTGCCGGCCTGCGGTGGTGACGTCCTTGTCGAGGAGGAACCGGCTGCCCGCGCCCGGTCCGCGTTGTACGACGAGAAGCGCCGAGCCGAGCGGCAGCGCGTCGACCGCCGCGGCATCGACCGGGTTGAGCTGGCGGTCGGAGGAGATGTCCGGGCGGTCGGTACCGCCGATGCTGATCGTCGCGGTCGAGTCGCCCGCGCCCTGAGGCACCAGCGGGGTGCCGCAGTGCGAGCAGAATCGCGCGCTCTCGGGGTTCGCCTTGCCGCAGTTGGTGCAGTACGGCATCGGTGATCCTCTCCTGTCCGAAACCCTCAGCACGGGGCTGAGGTTGATGGTTCTCCGAACCTATCAGGCGCACGCGCGCGGTCGCGCGACTTCACACGGTCGGACCGGAGCGGGGCTCAGTCTCCGAGGGTGGCCTCGTAGGCCGCCGCGTCCATCAGGCTCTCGACGGACCCGGAGTCGGTGGGCGCCAGCTCGAAGAGCCAGCCTCCGCCGTACGGGTCGCTGTTCACGAGCTCGGGTGTCACGTCGAGGGTGTCGTTCACCGCGACGATCTCGCCGTCGACCGGCGCGTAGACGTCGCTCACCGACTTGGTGGACTCCAGCTCGCCGCACGCGGCACCGGCGGTCACCGGGTCGCCGACGGCGGGCAGTGACACGTAGACGATGTCGCCGAGCGCGTCCTGGGCGTAGTTGGTGATCCCGACCCGGATCGAGCCCTCGGTCTCGCCGGGCGTCCGGACCCACTCGTGCTCCGCGGTGTACTTCAGGTCGTCGGGGTACACGGCTCTCCTTCGGTGGTGACCGCCGTACGGCGGGTGGCGTGCTGTCTGCGCAGGCTACCGGGGTCGCGCGGGGGGCGGGTGGGGAGGTGCGGTCGCTGGTGGACCGGGGCCCTGCTCATTCCGGCTGGGCGAACTGCGAGGAGGTCGGCTTGTGAACCGCGGTGATGTCGAGGGCCTTCTCCTCCTGTACGTCGACGGTCGCGCCGGCGTTCTGGAACTGCGAGATCGGCCCGTCGATCAGGCTCAGCGCTCCCTCGAGCGTGTGGGGGTCGCCGATGACGTCCAGGACGTACGGCGAGCCGAGCAGCGTGCCGTCCACCTCCAGACCGCTGGCGGTCGACTGCACCGAGCTCTGCGCCACGAGCCGGACCTTGCCGTTGAGCTGCATCGCCTCCGCGCCGGCCGAGCGAAGCTCCTCGATGGTGTCCAGCACGGAGTCGACGTCGACCACACGCGGACCCTGCGTCACGGTCATCCGGATGCCGGGGCCGGTGACGGGGACCAGCCCGGCCAGGATGCTGAGCTCCTGCTCCTGCTTCTGGGCCGCGCCGAGAGCCGCGCTCTGCTGACGACGGTTGGCCTCGAGGCGGCGCCGGGACGTCTCCAGTTTGGCGATCTCGCTCTGTGCGCGCTGGGCGGTCTCCGCGAGACCGGAGAGGACGGAGACGAGGTCCTGCTCGCGATAGCCCGCGTAGCTGTTGTCGGTGTTGTTGGTGCGGACCTGGGTGATGGCCGCGAACCCGAGCGCCGCGAGCAGCACACCGACCACCAGCTGGGCGCGCGAGGGATGTACGAGGGCGTCGCGGAGTCGCTGCAGCCCGACCTCCTCGGCGGAGTCGACCACGCTCGCCGTCGTACGCGCGGCGTAGTCCGGCTCCTGCCGGGCGCCTCGCGCCGCCTCGGCCCGCTCCGCCGACCCGTCAGGCATGGAAGACGTACCGCCGGATCTGGGCGACGTTGGAGAAGATGCGGATGCCGAGGACGACGATCACGCCCGTGGACAGCTGCCCGCCGACGCCGAGCTTGTCGCCGAGGTAGACGATCGCGGCCGCGATGACCACGTTGGAGAAGAAGGAGACGACGAACACCTTGTCGTCGAAGATCCCCTCCAGGTAGGCGCGCAGCGCGCCGAAGACCGCGTCGAGCGCGGCGACCACGGCGATCGGCAGGTAGGGGTCGAGGCCGGCCGGCACGTCGGGGGTGAAGATCAGCCCGAGGACCACGCCGATGAGAAGGCCGAGTGCCGCGATCATGGAGCGCTGTCCCCTTGCGTGCTGGTGTCGAGCCCGTGCGGGCCGGCGATCCGTGCAGATCGTAGGCTCTCCTGCGGTGCTGCCGGCAGCGACATGGTGCCACCGTTCCTCACGTCGAAGCGGAAGCCGAGGCTGTTCTTCAGTGCGTACCACTGGCCACCGGCGGCGGTCGAGAGGAGCTTGGCCGGCAGAGTCGCGGGGTCGCCGATCACGTCGAACACGTACGGCGGGTTCACCGGGCGCGAGTTCACGAGGATCCCGATGCCGACGTTGCGGAACGAGCTCAGCACCGTGAGTCGCTCTCCGTTGACGGAGATCGCCTCGGCGCCCGCCGACCACAGCGCGTCGGCGAGGAGCGCGAGGTCGGAGTCGCGGACCAGCTGGGAGGTGTCGCTGCCTGGGGCGCTGCTCACGGTGACCTCGATGCCGGGTCCCCGCACGGCACCGAACCCGGTGCGGACGCCGAGGTGCAGGACGTGGGCATTGGTCGCCTGCAGCTGCGTGTGCTGATGGGTCACCGCCCGCTGCAGTCCGAGCTGGTCGCTGCGGGCCCGGGCGAGCTCGCGCTGGAGCTGCGCGACGTTCTGCCGGCGCAGGCCGATCTGGTCGATCAGGCTGGCCCGGCTCGCCTCGTCGACAGAGGCGTTGCGGGAGGTCTGTACCGCGGCGACGGTGACCAGCAGGCCGAAGACGAGCAGCACGACGGCGGCCGTACGACGTGGCACCGGGTGGTGGTCGGCAGTGCCGGCGGCGCGACGACGCGCCGCGACGTGCTCGTAGTCGGCGTCGAGCGAGCGCTGGGTGATCAGGGACAGCAGCGGGACGGTGACGTGCTCCGGCGGGGCCACGAGCGGGACGCGACTCTCAGCCATGAGCGACCACCCGCCGCTCGGTCGTCTTCACCAGCTTGTAGACCTGGTAGGCGTAGAGGACACCGGCCCACCAGTAGAGACCGATCCCCCACCCGGCGAACGCCCAGCCGAACACCTTGGCCAGCGTCGCGGCCGCACTGGTGCCGTCGCCCAGCAGGAGCAGGGGAAAGGCGTACAGGAGGTTGAAGGTGGCCGCCTTGCCGAGGAAGTGCACGGGCAGCGCGCTGTACCCCCGCGTACGCAGGATCGGCACGAGCACCCACAGCAGGAGGTCTCGCAGCGGCAGGATGACCGCGAACCACCACGGCACGACGTGGCGCAGCGCCAGCCCGATCACGACGGCGAGGATGTAGAGGCGGTCGGCCACCGGGTCGAGGATCTGACCGAGCCTCGAGGCCTGGTCGAGACGCCGCGCGAGGAAGCCGTCGAGGTAGTCGGTGATCCCGGAGGCCATGAGCACCCCGAGCGCCCAGCCGTCGGCGTGGGGGCCGAGGACCAACCACAAGAAGAGCGGGACACCGAGCAGCCGCAGCACGCTGAGAGCGTTCGGGACGGTCCACACGCGCGAGTCGCGCGTCGTCTGGTCCGTCACTTCCGCCTGCACCTTCATGGGAGAGCCGCCGGAGACACCCTAACCGGCCCCTTCACGCGCGTCCCCGTTGCTGGGCGGTGTCGAGGAGTCCTGGTGAGCGGCGTCGCGGATCTCGCCGACCAGCTCCTCGATCACGTCCTCCAGAGTGGCCACGCCGACGGTGTCGCCCCGCTCGTCGACGACGCGTGCCATGTGGGCGCCCCGGCGCTGCAGCTCCTCCAGCGCCTCGTGCAGACGGTCGTCGCTGCGGACGGGTGCGAAGGGCCTGATCCACTTGTCCTCGACCACCTCGCGGCGCTTCGCCTCGTCGGTCTCGAGCACGTCCTTGATGTGCAGATAGCCGAGCAGGGCGCCGTCGTCGCCCACCACCGGGAAGCGGCTGAACCCGGTCGAGGCGCACAGCGCCTCGACGTCCGCCCGCGTCGAGCCACGTCGTACGGTCTGCAGCGTCTCGGGCCGCATCAGCACGGTCGCCACGGTCTTCTCCGTGAAGCCCAGCGCACCTGAGAGGCGGTCGTACTCCCCCTCCTCGAGCAGGCCCTCGCCACGCGACTCCTTGACCAGCGCGGCGACCTCCTCGCGGGTGTAGGTGGAGCTCACCTCGTCCATCAGGCCCACCCCGAAGGCGCGCAGGACGCCGGAGGCGAGCGCGTTGACGACCGTGATGACCGGCCGGGTCACCGACACGATCGCCCAGATCGGCGTGCCGAGCACGAGGGCGGCGCGGTCGGGGCCGGCGAGCGCGATGTTCTTCGGGATCATCTCGCCCAGCACCACGTGGAGGTAGACGACTGCTGCCAACCCGACCGCGAAGGCGACCGGATGCACGACCGAGTGCGGCGTGTGGGCCGTGTCGAGCACGGGCCGGAGCAGTCGGGCCGAGGTGGGCTCGGCCACCGCGCCGAGCACCAGCGAGCATGCGGTGATGCCGAGCTGGTTCACCCCGATCACCAGCGACATGTTCTCCATCGCGCGCAGGGTCGTGCGTGCGAACCGTGAGCCCTGCTCGGCGCGAGGCTCGATCTGGGTACGTCGCGCGGAGACCAGGGCGAACTCGGCGGCGACGAAGAACGCGTTGCCGAAGACCAGGAGGATCGCGAGCAGGACCGCGGCGCTCGTGCTCACGCGTCGCCACCCCCGTCGAGGAGGCGGAGGGACAGCCGGTCGATGCGGAGCCCGTCCATGTGCTCGACGGTGAGCACGGCGAGCCTCTGGCGCTCGGGCTGGTCGGGGTCGGACCTGTCGGGGACCGGGACCTCCGCGACGTCACCACGCGAGGGCACCCGGCCGAGCACCCGCAGCACCAGGCCGGCGATGGTGTCGTAGTCCTCGTGGTCGGGGAGCTCGATGTCCGTCAGGTCCTCGACCTCGTCGGGCCGCAGCAGCCCGGAGAGCGACCACGAGCCGTCCGTGCGACGCCGGGCCCGAGCACCGAGACGGTCGTGCTCGTCGGAGATGTCACCGACGATCTCCTCGATCACGTCCTCGATGGTCACGATGCCGGCCTGGTCGCCGTACTCGTCGAGGACCACGGCGAGCTGGCCCTCCCGACGGAGCAGGGTGAGCAGCGGGTCGAGCCGCAGCGAGTCCGGTACGACGATCGGCCGCGACATGAGGTGCTTGACCCGGGTGGTCTGCCGCTCGGGGATCGTCAGCGCCACCGCGTGCTTGACATGGACGGTGCCGACCACGGTGTCGTCGCTGTCGAGCACCGGGAAGCGCGAGTGGCCGGTCTCCCGGGCGAGCTCGATGATGGACCAGGCGCGGTCGCTGGTCTGGAGGCTGACCGTGCGCACCCGCGGGGTCATGATCTCGCCGGCGGTGTGGGTGCCGAACTCGACGGACCGCTCCATGAGCTCGGCGGTGTCGGCGTCGAGGGTCCCCTCGTCGGCCGACCTGGAGATCAGGGAGGCCAGCTCGGTCGACGACCGGGCCGAGCGCAGCTCCTCCTGGGGCTCCATGCCGAGGCGACGCACGATCGCGTTGGCCGAGCCGTTGAGGACGTGGATCGGCCCGCGCATCACCGCGGTGAACAGCCTCTGGAAGCCCTGGGTGGCGCGCGCGGTCGCCATCGGGCGGGCGATCGCGAGGTTCTTGGGCACCAGCTCGGCGAAGACGATCGTGACCAGGGTGCTGATGGTCAGGCCGATCGCGACGGCGATCGGGTCGACCGCTCCCCCGGGCAGGCCGACGGAGCGGAGGGGGTCGGCGACCAGTTGTGAGATCGCGGGCTCGGCCAGGAAGCCGATGGCCAGGTTGGTGATGGTGATGCCGACCTGGGCACCCGACAGCTGGGTGGACAGCGATCGCAGGGCCCTGAGCACGCCCGTCGCCGAGGTGTCACCCCCGTCGGCCGCCTCGGCGACCTGGCTCCGGTCGACGGTGACGAAGGAGAACTCAGCCGCCACGAAGAAGCCGGCGGCCGCCACCAGGAGGACCGAGACGCCGAGCAGGATCCACGACGTCAGCACGGGGCGTCACCCCAGGTGCCGGACGGGAGCGGTCGGGGGCGACTGTCGGAGCCGTCCATGGGCGGGTGGGGGTCCTTCGTGGTCGGAGATGCTTCCCGGAACTCTACCCAGCGGTGCGCCCATGGGCCGATCCGGCGAGGCGTGGACCTAGCCGTTCGGGTCGGAGACCCGGTGCTCGTGCCGGTCGACCCAGTGCGCGAACGCCCGCAGCGCGGGGTCATGTCGCGAGAGGTCGAGCTGCTCGGCGAGGGCACGGCGTACGTCGCGGCGGGTCCACACCTCGGGAAGCCCGGCGAGGCAGGTGGGCCACGCGCCGTCGAAGGCGTCGACCTGGGCGGGCGTCAGGTCGGCGAGGCGTGGCGGGAGCGGGACGGGGATCACCGGGGGCTCTGGTACGCCGGTGGGTGGGCTCGACGGGGTCGGCTCGGTCGGCGTCACCGTCGGCTCGGACGGTGAAGGTGTGGCCGACGTCGTGGCCCCGGTCGGGTGCGGGATCGGATGTGCGGTGGAGCTCGGGAGGGTCGTGGCGCTGGGGCTCGGTGCCGGCGACCCGCTCGGGCCGGGTGTCGGGCCGGGTGTCGGGCCGGGTGTCGGGC
>JBAUWD010000141.1:0-3545 GCA_049583575.1 Nocardioides sp. | reverse complement strand
GAGCACCAGGGCGGCCGCGATGACCAGCCCCGCCGGGCCCCCGGTCGGGTCGCTCACCTGTCCGCGCGCCAGGCGGCGAGCAGGTCGTCCTGGAGCCCGAACATCTCACGCCGCTCGTCGGGCTCGGCGTGGTCGTAGCCCAGGAGGTGGAGGATGCCGTGAACCGTGAGCAGCTCGATCTCGGGCTCGGTGCCGTGCCCCGCGGCCGCCCCCTGCCGCTCGGCGACCGCCGGGCAGAGCACGAGATCGCCGAGCACGCCCTCCTCGGGCTCCTCGTTGACCAACCCCGGCCGCAGCTCGTCCATCGGGAAGGCGAGCACGTCGGTCGGACCGTCCTTCTCCATCCACTGCGCGTTGAGAGCGCCGATGGTCGCCTCGTCGACGGCCTTGATGCACAGCTCGGCCATCGGGTGGACCCGCAGCTGATCCATGACGAACCGGCTGAGCGCCGCGAGGCGGGCGACGTCCAGGCCGTATCCGGACTCGTCGAGGACCTCGATGCTCATGGCGGGAGCGGCCTCCGTCACCGGGCGTCGTCGACGGCGCCGCGGCTCGCCATCGGGCCGCGTGCGTCGAACTCGTCGTACGCCGCCACGATCTGGCCGACGAGCTTGTGTCGGACGACGTCGTGCGCGGTGAGTCGCTGGAAGGAGACGTCGTCGATCTCGCCGAGGATCCCCTCGACGACCCGCAGCCCGGACCTCACGCCGCCCGGCAGGTCGACCTGGGTGACGTCGCCGGTGACCACGATCTTGGAGCCGAAGCCGAGACGGGTGAGGAACATCTTCATCTGCTCGGGCGAGGTGTTCTGGGCCTCGTCGAGGATGATGAACGAGTCGTTGAGCGAGCGCCCGCGCATGAACGCGAGGGGGGCCACCTCGATGGTGCCGGCGGCCAGCAGCTTGGGGATCGAGTCGGGGTCCACCATGTCGTGCAGCGCGTCGTACAGCGGCCGGAGGTAGGGGTCGATCTTCTCGCTGAGGGTGCCGGGCAGGAAGCCGAGCCGCTCTCCGGCCTCGACCGCGGGCCGGGTCAGGATGATCCGGTTGACGGTCTTCGCCTGGAGCGCCTGCACGGCCTTGGCCATCGCGAGGTAGGTCTTGCCCGTGCCGGCCGGTCCGATCCCGAAGGTGATGGTGTGCCGGTCGATCGAGTCGACGTAGCGCTTCTGGTTGAGCGTCTTGGGGCGGATCGAGCGGCCGCGGTTGGACAGGATGTTGAGCGAGAGCACGTCGGCCGGACGCTCGGTGGTCTCGGCGCGCAGCATCGCCAGCACCCGCTCGACGGTCTCGCCGGTGATGCCCTGGCCGGTCCGGATCAGCGTGACGAGCTCGTCGAGGAGCCGCTCGGCGAGCGCCACCTCACCGGGGTCGCCGACCAGGGTGATCCGGTTGCCGCGGACGTGCAGCCGGAGGTCGAAGGAGCGTTCGATCAGGTCGAGGTGGTCGTCGCCGGGGCCGAGCAGGCTGACCATGTCGATGCTGCCGGGCACCACGACCACGTGCCGGGCGCCCTGGGACGGTTGGGTCTCTGTCATCAGGCGTCCCATGCTACGGGCGCCCGGGCACCGCGGACCATCGCTTTGGCCCGCTCGACGACGCACCCGGTCTCGACCGGTTCGAGCACCGACGCCGACACCCGTGTCAGGGATGGGTGACGGCGAGGATCCCGAGGCACATCTCGTCCGTCGACCCCTCACCCCAGACGACGTACTTGTCGGGGATGTCGTGGAACGCCGGGAGCTGGTCGCGCAGCCACTGCACGTGCTTGCAGGTGACCTTGACGGTCTCCCCCGGCTGCAGCGTCACCGGCTTGATCGGCCTGGCCTCCTGGTGGTCGAAGTCCCAGACCGGGATGTCGAGGATGGTCTTCTCCCGCGGCGTACCCGGGTCGACCTGGATCGTGATCGACCGCCCGAGCAGGTGCATGTGCCCCGCCACCGCCCGGACGGTGGTCGGCTCGGTGACCGTGCGCGTGCAGGAGGTGATCTCCGACGGCTTCGGCTTGTCACCGCAGAGCACGTCGAGCCAGTTGTTGGTCTGACCGACCGCCCCGAACCGCCTGACGACGTCGGCGATCGACGCGGTCCTGTTGCAGAGCGGGTTGTCCCTGTGTCCCGGGCGGCACGGGAGCTCCACGGGGGCCGGCAGCAGCATCGTCGTCAGCGGCGTGAGGTGGGCTCCCGGCGGTGCGAGCCGGAGCACCGTGGACGACTGGTCCGGACCGGGCCCGCCGAGCATGTTGTAGTGCACCTGCATGACGATCCGGGTGCCCCGCGTGAGAGGGACGCCGAAGCCCGGTGCGTCGACCGACTCCTGGGCCCCGGGCGCCCAGGCACCGAGCCAGGGCGCGTCGTCGAGGGTGGATCCTCCGGGCAGCCCGCTGTCGCCGAAGCAGGTCCAGCCCTCCCCCGGTGAGGCGGCGTCGAGGTGTCGCGCCGCCGCCAGCTGGGCCGGGACGACGCGGTAGAGGATCACGTGGTGCACGATCGCGGCGTCGTCGGGGCGGACGAACGTCCCCGTGATGAAGGTGTCGTGCGCGAGGTGGGGGTTCAGCAGGAAGCAGCGGTAGTCGTCCGTGCCGCCATGGGGCGCCGACGGCGTGTAGGGCCGGGGGATCTTCAGCGCCAGGCGCCGCTCTCCCGGGCGCAAGGGCTTCGGCTTGGCGAGCTTCACCGGCGCGACGATCGGCTGGTCGCTCGGCTGTCGCGAGGGCGTCGTGGAGGGCACCGGCGCGCCCTGTGGCGAGGCGGTGCCGCCGCACGCGGCGAGGAGCACCAGCGAGCCCACGACGAGTGCGCCGCGCAGGCTCAGCCGGGTGGCCACGCCATCGTCCTCCCCGCCAGCACGTGCACGTGGGCGTGGAAGACCGACTGCCCGGCCTCAACACCTGTGTTGGAGACCAGACGGTAGCTGTCGTGCCCCGCGTCGGCGGCCACCTGGCGCGCCACCGTCAGCAGCTCGGCGGCGGTCTCCGGGTCGGCCGCCGCCAGATCGGCGGCGTTCGCGAAGTGCGCCCGCGGTACGACGAGCACGTGCAGGGCCGCCTGCGGGTTGACGTCTCGGAACGCCAGCGCGGTTTCGGTCTCCGCCACCACGTCGGCCGGGATCTCCCGGCGGACGATCCGGCAGAAGAGGCAGTCGTCGGGCACGGGGCCATGCTGTCACGAAAACTCGTCGGCCACGCGGGTCAACCCCCGGACGGGCTCGCGCGTGCCACTAGCGTGATCGGACATGCAGAGGTCCGGCTGATGCCCGCGACGGCGGCGGCCGGCTGGAGCGCCGACGAGGCGCTCGAGCAGCTGTACGCCGCACACTGGCGACAGCTGGTGCGGCTCGGGGTCCTCCTGGTCCGCGACCAGGGCGTGGCCGAGGAGATCGTCCAGGACTCGTTCGTGGCCGTGCACGCCCGCTGGGGCCGGCTCCGCGACCCCGACCGGGGTCTGGCCTACCTGCGGCAGAGCGTCGTCAACCGCGCCCGGTCGCACCAGCGGCACCTGGGCGTCGTGCGCCGTCACGCCCAGCGCGAGGCGCCACCGGCACCCG
>JBAUWD010000140.1:0-1514 GCA_049583575.1 Nocardioides sp. | reverse complement strand
CTCGAGATCCAGGTCGACCCGTCGGGGTACGCCGCACGGTTCGACGGCATCACCGCCTTCACCGACCTCGTCCTCGACGCCGTCGGCCAGGCGGCCCGGGCCACCGGCCTCGGCATCGCGGTCGTGATCGCTGCCAACCGCACGCGCCACCCGCTGGACGCGCGCACGCTGGCCAGGCTCGCCGCCCAGTACGCCGGTCGCGGCGTCGTCGGGTTCGGGCTCTCCAACGACGAGCGGCGCGGGGTCACCGCGGAGTTCGCGCCGGCCTTCGCCATCGCCGAGCGGGCCGGGCTCGCGCTCGTGCCCCACGGCGGTGAGCTCGTCGGGCCTCCCTCGGTGCGCACCTGCGTGGAGACGCTGCACGCCGACCGGCTCGGACACGGCGTCCGCGCGACCGAGGATCCCGACCTGCTCGACCGCATCGTCGACGGGGGCATCGCGCTGGAGATCTGCCCGGTCTCCAACGTGGCCCTCGGCGTGTACTCCGACCTGACGTCCGTGCCGCTTCCGGTGCTCCTCGAGGCCGGCGCCACGGTGGCGCTGGGCGCGGACGACCCCCTGCTGTTCGGCTCGCAGCTGGCGGCCCAGTACGCGACCATGCGTGCGGCCCACGACCTGAGCGACGAGACGCTGGCCGATCTCGCGGCCATGTCGATCCGTGTCTCCTACGCACCAGCCGAGCTGAAGGCGGCCTGGCTGGAGGAGGTCGCGGACTGGCTGACCGGTGCGCCGGCTTCTGCGACCATGACGCCATGAGCGACGACGACCTGCCGCCCACGCACCGGCCCTGGGGGTCCGGCGACAACGCGCCGCAGCAGCCCGCCCAGCAGCCTCCCAACCCCTACCAGCCGCCGGCGAACCCCTACCCGCAGCCGGGGTCCTTCGACCAGTACGCCGCTCCCAACCCCTACGGCATGCCGCCGTACCCCGGCTACCAGCAGGGGTACGGAGCCGGGTTGCCCGAGCATCCCTCGGCGACCACCGCCCTCGTGCTCGGCATCGTCGGGCTGGTGGGCATCGCCCTGTGCGGCGGACTCACCCTGGTGCTCTCACCCTTCGCCTGGGCGATCGGAGGGCGCTCGGTGAAGGAGATCGACGCCGCACCGGGTCGCTACTCGGGTCGCGACAAGGCCAACGCCGGCAGGATCATGGGGATCATCGGCACGGTCCTGCTGGTCCTCGGGGTGGTCGCGGTCATCGGCCTCCTGGCACTCGCGTTCGCCCTCGTGCCGGGTCACGTCGACAACACGCCGACCCCGGCCCACCAGCACCACGCCTTCCTGCACTCATAGCTCGCAGCCGACCAGCACCGGCTCGTTGACGAGCCGGATGCCGAACCGCGCCTCGACGCCGTCGCGGAGCTCGCGGGCGAGGGCCAGCAGGTCGGTGGTCGTGGCGCCGCCGCGGTTGGTGATCGCCAGCGCGTGCTTGGTGGACAGCCGTGCGCGGCCGTCGCCGTACCCCTTGCCGAAGCCGGCCCGCTCGATCAGCCAGGCAGCGCTGGTCTTGACGAG
>JBAUWD010000139.1:0-3981 GCA_049583575.1 Nocardioides sp. | reverse complement strand
GCCGAGGCCGAGGGCAGCCGGCTGGCCGTCGCGCTCGACGAGTCCGAGGAGCGCGCGGCCGAGGCCATCGTGCGGGTGGCCGAGCTCGAGCAGGACAACGACGTCCTGCGCGCCGAGCTGGACGCCGCGACCTCCTGGCACCCGCCTCAGGTCCGGCACGCCTGACCGATCGGACGCCGAGTCGGCACGTGACGACTCGGCGTGCTCCGCGCGCTCGTCTCCGCCGACTCGGCGCGTTCTGCCTGCCCTTCTGCGCCGACTCGGCGGGAATCAGGTGTCGCTTGGCGCCGACTCGGAGAGGGACGTGCGCAGCGCCCGGTGGATGCCGTCGGGGGTGAGGACGCCGACGAACTCCGCGCCCTCCTTGACGCCGATCATCGGCCGGTCGTCGCGCAGCAGGGCGGCCAGCGCCTCCTCGAGCGAGGAGTCGAGGTCGATCGCGGCGGCGAGGTCGCCGGCGGCGACCCCGTCGAGCGGCTCGAGGTGGTCGCGGTCGAGCCGGGTGACCGTGAGCCGCCGCAGACCGGCGGTCGAGCCGACGAAGTCGGCCACGAAGTCGTCGGCCGGCCGACCGAGGAGCTCGGCGGGCGTGGCGAACTGTGCCAGCCGCCCGCCCTCGGCGAGTACGGCGACCTTGTCGCCCATCTTCACGGCCTCGTCGATGTCGTGGGTGACCAGGACGACGGTCTTGGCGAGATCGCCCTGTAGCCGGAGGAACTCGTCCTGCAGCCGCGCCCTGACGATCGGGTCGACCGCGGCGAAGGGCTCGTCCATGAGCAGGACCGGCGGGTCCGCGGCCAGAGCCCGGGCGACGCCGACCCGCTGCTGCTGGCCACCGGACAGCTGGTGCGGGTAGCGGTCGGCGTAGACGTCCGGGTCGAGGCCGACCAGGGCGAGCAGCTCCCGCGCCCGCTCCTGGGCCTGCGCCTTGGGCGTACCCAGCAGGGACGGCACGGTGGCGACGTTGGTCGCGATCTTCTGGTGGGGGAACAGCCCGATCTGCTGGATCACGTAGCCGATCCGGCGCCGCAGCAGCACCGGATCCTCCGAGGTGGCGTCGCGGCCGTCGATGAGGATCCGCCCCGACGTGGGCTCGATCAGACGGTTGATCATCTTCAGCGTGGTGGACTTGCCGCACCCGGACGGCCCGACCAGGCACACCACCTCGCCGCGCGCGACGTCGAGGTCGAGCTCGTGGACCGCGACCGTGCCGTCGTCGTACCGCTTGCCGACGCCCTCGAGCCGGATCATCGCCTCGCCCGGCGCCTGCTCCCCCCAGGGCGCGGTAGCGTTCATGGCCGTGACCCTACTAGCGCCCGGCGGGATCTCGATCCAGCCGAGCTGCTACAGCCGGCTCACCAACCACTGGTTCTGCCGCTCCTATCTGCACGACCGGTACCCGGACCTCGTCCGCGCCACGGAGCAGCACCTGCAGATCACCGGGGTCTCGATCGCGCTCGCGGTCGCCATCGCCTTCCCGCTCGCGCTCCTCGCCCGCCGGGTGCCGCGGCTGCAGGGCGCGATCCTCGGGACGAGCACCGCCATCTACACGATCCCGAGCCTGGCCCTCTTCCCGCTGCTGGTGCCGTTCACCGGGATCACGGCGACCACCGTGGTGATCGGGCTGGCGCTCTACGCCCTCACCATCCTCGTGCGCAGCATGCTCGCGGGCCTGAACGCCGTACCGGCCGAGGTGCGTGAGTCGGCCAAGGGCCTCGGGTACGGCGCCACCCGGATGCTCTTCCTGATCGACGTGCCGCTCGCGCTACCGGTGATGATGGCGGGGCTGCGGGTCGCCACCGTGTCGACCGTGGCCCTGACGACCGTCGGCACCCTGGTCAGCTACGGCGGCCTCGGCAACCTGATCGCGGACGGCGTGCAGACCGACTTCAAGGCCGAGCTGCTCGCCGCCAGCGTGCTGTGCGTCGTGCTCGCCTTCGCCCTCGACGCCCTGATAGTGATCGCCCAGTGGCTGGTGACGCCGTGGACCAGGCGGCGGTCGGCATGAGGACCCTCCGCGAGACGTGGGACTACCTGACGACCTGGTCGCACTGGCACGGTGCGGACGGCATCTGGACGCTGCTCGTCCAACAGCTGCTCCTGAGTGTCACCGCCCTGGCCGTGACCGTGCTCCTCGCGCTGCCGATCGCGCTGTGGCTGGGCCACCTCGGCCGCGGCGGCTTCCTGGCCATCAACATCTCCAACATCGGCCGCGCCGTACCCACGTTCGCGCTGCTGGCCATCCTGGTCACCCTCGACCATCCCGGCGTCAAGACGTTCGGTCCCTACGGCCGGGCCGGGCTCGCCACCCTGATCTCGCTGAGTCTCTTCGCCCTGCCGCCGATCATCACCAACGGCTACGTCGCGGTCTACGAGGTGCCGCCCGAGGTCAAGGAGTCCGCCACGGGGATGGGGATGACCGGCTGGCAGCGCTTCGGCCGCGTCGAGCTGCCGCTGGCGATGCCGCTGATCGTCTCGGGCATCCGCCTGGCGCTGGTCCAGGTCTGGGCGACGGCCACGATCGCGGCGCTGGTGGCCGGGCCGGGACTCGGGACCCTGATCACGGAAGGCTTCTACCGCACCGACTACGCCAAGGGCATCGCCGCGGCCATCGTGGTCGCGGTCGTGGCCTTCGTGCTCGAGCTGCTCGGTGCACTGGTGGAGCGCGCGGTCGACCCGGCGCGCAGGGCGGCCACCCGGAAAGGTGGTCGCGCCCCCGCGGTCGTTGGTGGATGATGACGGTTCCTGCCCTGGCATGATCAGGGGCACCGGACACGCGCGCTCCTCCGAGCGCGGGACACAGAAGGTGGGATCCATGCATTCACGTCGACTTCCGGCCGGGGCAGCAGCGGCCGTCAGCGCACTCCTCCTCCTCGCCGGCTGCGGCAGCGGCTCGAGCAGTACGACGACGACCGGCACCTCGACGCCGTCCTCCTCGTCCTCCTCCGGAGGGGGCGGCGTCGTCACCATCTCGGGGCAGAACTTCAGCCCCGAGGCGGTCATCGTCGCCGACCTCTACGCGGGCGTGCTGAAGAAGGCCGGCTACACCCCGCACGTGAAGCTGGTGGGCACCCGAGACATCTACATGAAGGTCTTCCCCAAGAGCGTCGACGTCGTTCCCGAGTACGTCGGCGGCATCCTCGAGTTCCTCAACGGCACCTACAACGGCGCGAACGCCAAGCCGGTGACGCTCTCCGACCCGGCCAAGTCGATCGCCGACGCCAAGTCGCTGCTGAAGAAGGCGGGCATCACGCTGCTCGACCCGTCGCCGGCCGCCGACGCCAACGCGTTCTTCGTCTCCAAGGCCTACGCCGACCAGAACCACGTCGCGACCCTGTCCGACCTCAAGGGCAAGTCGGTCGTACTGGCCGCCGCCCCCGACTGCAAGGGCCGGGTCGACTGCGAGGGTGGCCTCCGGAGCGCCTACGGCATCGACATCACCAAGATCCTGGGCCTCGGCTACGCCAGCCAGCAGACCTACGACTCGGTGCTCCACGGCGAGTCCCAGCTCGGCGAGACCAGCACCACCGACGGCACGCTCCAGAGCCAGGGTCTCGTGCTGCTCACCGACGACAAGCACATCCAGCCGGCGGAGAACCTCGTGCCTGCCGTGTCGTCGAGCTTCCTGGCGGCCCACCCCGACGTCGCGGCACCGCTGAACGCCCTGATGGCGGCCCTCACCACCGAGAAGCTCACCGAGCTGAACGCGAAGGTCGCGGTCGACCGGGAGAAGCCGCAGGCCGTCGCGGACCAGTTCCTCGCCGACGCCGGACTGAGCTGAGCGACGCGGGCGGTCACTCCGCGAGCCGCTCGAGCAGCTCGCGGAGTGGCCGCTCGTTGCGGTCGAAGTGGAACGTCCAGCCGCTCTGGTGGGCGTCGTACGAGTAGCAGGTCCGTCGCTGTGACTCGCGTGCGTCGTTACGATGCCCGGCATGCCGCCCCGACCCCGCCTGCGTGCGGCCGGGCGCACGGCGTTGGGCC
>JBAUWD010000138.1:0-9494 GCA_049583575.1 Nocardioides sp. | reverse complement strand
GGTCATCGTCGTGTCTCCTTCAGTCGTGCTTTCGCAGGTCTTCTGAAGGATCACGCGGTGGCCGTCGCTATCTCAGGACGCCACGCTCACACAGGGCCCGTCATACACCACGCCCGTGGACTCAACTGACGCGCGAAACTTCGTGTACCAGGCCTGGCAGTACGTGGCGGACTCGTGAAGCCCGGGCTGCCATCCGCTGCGTGGATCAAAGTGATCATCGCAGCGCTCGCAGGGATCATGCTGTTGCTCTCCACGGTGACGGGCGATTCGATCGACAAGCAGGGTCTCAGGTGGCTCGGGGCGGCGATCAGTGCCATCACCCTTGGCGTCCTGGCTTGGGACCGATGGGCCTGGCGCTGGCCAGTGATACGGCTCGCCAATCGCTGGGTGGGTCCGCCCCTGCTCCACGGCACGTGGCATGGCGAACTCGCGTACGAAAGCGATGAGCAGGGCGAGGCGGGAGTCACCGATTTCTACATGTCGGTGCGTCAGCAGTTCTCGAGCTTGTCCATCCAGAGCTACTTTCCCAGGACCGATTCGGTCTCGGACTCGCTCACCGCCACCCTCAGCGAGGGGCCCCAGCGCTGGCTCCTGCACTTCACCTACTCGAGTCGTGCGGCGCCCGTCAACCAAGACACGAATCGACCGCACGAAGGGGCCTGCACTCTGGCCGTCGTCGGGCGACCAATCGCCGACCTAAGCGGTTCGTACTACACGGACCGAAAGGGCCGCGGGACCATCCGTTTCCATGGCCATACACGCAAGCTCGCTGGGTCGCTCGCGGTCGCTAAAGGCCTTGAGTACGACCCGGTTCCTCGGGCAGCAAGAGACCGGTGGTGGCGCCGCTTCTGCGCGAAGGTCGCTTGAGCAAGCATCATGCGGGGTTCCGACTCACCTGCGCCGGGTGATCTTCACTGCCTCTAGGGGCGTACGAAATTTGACGGGAGCATCCCGCGCCCGAGTGGGCAGTGCGAGCCGCGCGTCAATCTGGGCGGTGTGACTCTGGTGCTGCGATACGTTGCGGGGCGTGGCAGGAGACGCCCCGGGTGGTGAGGTCGAGCCCGCCGCGGGAAGCGAGCCGGAGGGCCACGGGGAGCGGTTCATCCTCGACCAGCTGACCGACCGGCTCGACACGCTGCGGCTGCTCCGCGAGGACGACCCGCAGCGGGCGGACGTCATGCTCGAGCAGTTCGGGGCGGCCGGGCTCGTCGAGTCGCAGATGCTGACCCAGCTCGGCCAGCGGCAGCCGCTGGAGATCCCCGACCGGTTCCCGGAGGGTCACCGGACGGTGATGCGGGCGATCGAGGTCTTCGACCGGAACGCGGGCCGGCCGCCGTCGTCGTTGCGGGCCGGCGTGCTCGAGCCCGTGGCGTCGCTCGTCGTCCAGCAGCTGATCGGGATCGTGGTCCGCAACTACCAGCGCTCCGTGATCCAGCACCTGCGACGCCTCTACGCCCTGCGCGAGGCCAACAGCGTGCCGGGCAGCGCGGATCACCGCATGCTCACCCTCGCCCGGCGCCAGCTCGACCGGGTGGCGGAGGACCTGTCCAAGCGGTCGAGCGGCCTGCCGGCGTTCCTGGTCGGTGGTGCTGCGCTGTCCGCGGTCTCGTCCGGCGCGCAGGAGGTCACCCGCAGCACGGTCGTCCTCCTCGTCGTCGCGGCCGTCACGGCGGCCATCGCGATCGCCGCGTTCTGGTGCGTGATCACCGCGGCGGCCATCGCTCGACGCCGGACCCGGATCGCGCTGGACGCGCCGCTGCGGGCGCTGTACGAGACGCTCGGTGCCGCCGGCGACCCGCCGCGCGACCGGAGCCGGGACTTCGTCGTGTACGCCGTCCTCCTGCTGGCCCTCGCGTGGGTCGTCGTACCCCTGGCGCTGGCGCTGGCCCTCAACCTGGTCTGAGCCCGACGAGGTCAGGCGGGGTCGACCGTGCGGGTCATCACGCAGTTCTTCTGGCCCTTGGGGCGCTCGAAGACGAAGCCGGCCTCCTCGTACATGCGACGCGTGCCGTTGTAGAGGAAGGACGACGACATCTTCTTGCCCTCGGGCTGCTTCGACATGTCGTGCGGGTAGCCCTCGACGACCCCGCCGCCGGCCTCGGCGATGAGGTCGAGGGCTCCGCGCAGGGCCAGCGCCGCGGCCCCGCGCCGTCGGTAGCGCTTGTCGACGAAGATGCAAGTGACCCGGTAGTCCGGCGCCTCGACCAGCCCCGCCTCGTACTCCTGACGGTGGTGGATGTTGGGCAGCTCCTCCGGGTGCCCGTACTCCGCCCAGGCCACCGCCTCGTCGCCGTCGAAGACCAGCGCGGCATGGGCACGCCCCTCCTCGACCAGGTGACACTTGAGGTCGCGGTTGCTGTCGTAGGTGCGGTCCTTGTCGCGCGCCAGGGTGTGGAACCAGGTGCACCAGCACCCGCCGAAGATGCCGTTGTGCCGCTCGACGAGGGCGGCGAAGGCGGGCCAGGTCTCCGTGGAGAGGGGCCGGATGGTCAGGTCGTCCAGCGAGGTCTCGACAGCCATGCGGACAGGGTAGAACGTATTCCGGACGGCTCCCGTCCGGTACGTCGCGACCCGCGGGCGGGGTCTCGACGGGCTCGACCGACGACCCGCGCTCGACCGACGACCCGCGCTCGACCCGACGGCTCAGCCGAGGGCGTCGAGGTCACGGACGGCGTACCGGAGGTGCTCCCACTCCTCCTCGAGGATCACGTGGAGGCACGAGAGCGTGGTCTCGCGCTCGGCCGGGTCGTGCGGGTTGCGGCGCTCGCCGGCCAGCTCCTCGGGCGTGACGCCGGCGAGGAAGTCGCGCACCATCGCGACCCGGTCGGCCCGCGCGACGAGCACCTCGTCGTACGACGGCTCCGTCGCGGCCGACGTGAACGTCTCGGTGCCGTCGCCCGCGGTCGCCACGTCGAGCAGCCCGAGGGGGTGGAAGGGCTGGTCGATGCCCAGGATGCCGCGACCGAGCCACATGTCGGTGGCGTGGACGAGGTGCCGCAACGTCTGCGCGAACGACCACTCCCCGTCGACGGACTCGTCGACCGTGCCTTCCGGCATCGTGGCGACGCGGTCGAGAGCGGCTGCCCAGGCATCCTGCAGCGCGGCCCAGGCCGACCGCAGGCCGTCCGGGTCGCCGGCCCGTTGCTGGTCGCGCCCGGGGAAGCGCCGGTCGAGCTCGCCCGCGACGTACGGCGCGACGTCGACGCCGTTCACCAGCAGCGAGGCCCCTCCGCTGAGCAGCCACGGTGCGTCGATGTCGGCGTCGTCGACCTGCACGCCTCGCATCACGACGCCGGACAGGTCGGACCCGACGAACCGGGCACCGCGCAGGTCCACGTCGACGAACCTCGCGCCCCGCAGGTCGTCGGACTCGTCGAACGTCGCCACGCAGGTCTCCTCATCACCGCGCGGCGCCCGGGTGACGCCCCGCTCCGCGAACGATCCCACCACACGGCGGGGACTTCGTGCGATCGGTGCAGGTGCAGCTGGTGGGCGAGGGACGCGTCACGGTCGGCCGGCGCGGCGTCGGTCGCCGCGCTCGCGGCGAGGCTCCCGGTCGCCGTCGACGGGTCACGGACCTAGGGTGGGCGGCATGTGGTCCCTGCCCACCTTCGACTGCACCGCGCTCTTCGACGCTCTCGACTCCCAGCGCCAGGAGAGTGGCTGGGGCTGGTACCAGCTCGCCGACGAGCTCTGGCAGCAGTCGTCGGAGCTCAACGGGCAGCGCCCCGAGGACCATCCGCTGTGCGGTGGCGCGATCCAGAGGCTGCCCCAGCGTGGAGCGACGTCGTGCCAGTACGCCCTCTTCATGCTGCGGTGGCTCGACCGGACGCCGGAGGACTTCCTGGCCGGGCCGCTGTTCGAGGTGGGTGACGTCCGGCTGCCGAAGGCAGGCGCCGACACCCGGCTCCGCTGGGACCTGGGTCAGCTGCACGCCGCCCTCGACGAGCGCCGTCGGCGCGAGGCTCTGACCTGGACCGAGCTCGCGGCCGGGCTGGGGTGCACACCGGCCCGACTGACCAACCTGCGCACGGCACGACTCGCCGACATGGATCTCGTCATGCGCATCACCCAGTGGCTCCGTCGACCGGCAGCGGACTTCATCCACCCGGCCCAGTGGTGACACCAGACACGCGGTCGGCCGCGAGCCGTCCCGAGACCACTCGACGGTGGGGCAGAGCGTGGGGAGCGAAGGGAGCCGGCCGATGACCGTCCGCCAGCTGCGCGTCGTCGTACACGCCGAGGACTACGAGCAGGCCGTCGCGTTCTACCGCGACGCCCTCGGCCTCCCCGAGGAGGCGGCGTTCGCGGGCGAGGGCGATGCGCAGGTCACGATCCTCGACGCGGGCCGGGCCACCCTCGAGATCGCGAACTCCGCGCAGGTGCGGATGATCGACGACGTGGAGGTGGGACGTCAGGTCAGCCCGCACATCCGGATCGCGTTCGAGGTCGACGACGTCGTCCACGACACCGAGACCCTCGTCGACTCCGGCGCGAGCCTCATCGCGCCGCCGACCGACACGCCGTGGCGCTCGAGCAACGCCAGGCTCGCCGCTCCGGCGGGCCTGCAGCTGACGCTGTTCGAGGAGCTCGGGCCGACTGCGGACGACCAGGCGCCGTTGAGCGACGTACGGCGTGCGTGACACGCTGGATCGCATGGAGCGCGTCTGGGTGTTCGACCGGCTGGCGATCTCGGTGGCGCGGATCGACTTCCTCGATCCCTCGGTGGCGGACGAGCCGGACGCCCGCGAGCGAGGAGTGCGCATCGAGGTGCGTCGCGCGAGCTCCGAGACCGAGGGCACGATCTACGTGTCCGCGAGCACCACGCTGCAGCCGGCGATCTGCCGCATCGACCTCCTCGAGTCCGCGCCCGGTGCAGCAGACCGGATGCACTGGCACCCGGACATGCCGTACGGCGAGCCGGGCGACCGCACCTTCGACCCGGACCTGCCGGCCGACCCGGTCGGCTGGCTGACGACGTACCTGCGCCACCTCGGCGACTTCCTGGTGCGAGCCGGCGTCCCCGACGTCGACGCCATGACCCGCGACCTCGAGGACGTCGCGGAATGCGCAGACGAGATCGGCGCAGCGGTCGCGGACGGCCTGGCCTGGACCCGCGCAACCCCGTGGCCGGACCTCGCGCGCGACGAGCGGGGCATGCCCGTGCAGGCCGACCCTGCGCCACACTCGTGACATGACGAGGCGATCCAGTGGCGCGACCGGCGCCGCGGCTGCCCTCGTGCTGGCGCTGTGCGTCGTACCTCTGACCCGGGCCTCCGCCGCGCCACCACGGCACGCGTCGCACTGCACCAACCAGCACCGGCTGCACGACTGGGGCACCCGCCGCCTCGCCGAGCAGACGGTGGTGGTCCCGGTGCAGGAGACCGCGGTGGGCGACGCGGAGCCCGAGGTCGCCGACGGGGCGGGAGGGGTGATCCTCTTCGGGTCCCGGGCCCCGGACGACCTGGCCTCGCGACTGGCCGCCCTGACGGCACAGGCGCCGGACGGCATCGCGCCCATCGTGATGACCGACGAGGAGGGCGGCACGGTCCAGCGGATGGCCGACCTGGTCGGCTCGGTCCCCTCCGCGCGGCACATGGGCTCGACCATGACGCCTCGCCACATCCACCGGATCGCGCACCGTCTCGGCACCCGGATGAAGGCCGCGGGGGTGACCATGGACCTCGCCCCGGTCCTCGACCTCGACGGCCGGGCCGGCCCGAACGACGACGACGCGATCGGGACCAGGTCGTTCAGCCCGCGCCGGCGGGTGGCGACCCCGGCGGGGCTCGCGTTCGCGCAGGGCCTGGAGGACGGCGGCGAGATCCCGGTCGTCAAGCACTTCCCGGGACTGGGCAGCGCGAACGGCAACACCGACCTCCGGCTCGCCGCCACCGAGCCGTGGCGACTGCTGCGGAAGAACGACCTGCTTCCCTTCGAGGCCGCCGTCGACGCCGGGGTGCCGTCGGTGATGGTCAGCAACGCCCGGATCCCGGGGCTGACCAAGCTCCCCGCCAGTCTCGCCCGCCCGGTCGTCCACCGGGTGCTCCGGCATCAGCTCGGGTTCCACGGCCTGGTGCTCCCCGACTCGCTGACCGCCGGCGCCGTCGTGGCGGCGGGGTACTCACTCGCCCGCGCCGCCGTCCGCGCTCTGGTGGTCGGTGACGACATGGTGCTGTTCAACACCGCGTCCGCGCACCTGCCGGCCACGACCAGGCACGTCGTCGACGCGCTGGTGAGCGCCGTACGGTCGGGAGACCTCTCACGGGACCGGCTCGAGTCCGCGGTCGGCCACGTCCTGTCGGCCAAGCACGTGGACCTCTGCGCGCGGCGGTAGCGGTTCGACCGGCGACGGTGCGGGAACGCCGGTCCCGCCCTAGGCTCCGCCCATGGAGCGGACCCCTTTCACGGTGACCACGCGGTCGGGTGAGCTCTCGGGTTGGCTCTCCGGCGAAGGCCCACGAGTGCTGGCGATCCACGGCGGTCCCGGCATGAACTTCGACTACCTCGACGACGCCGTGGTGGAGCTCGCGGCCCACTACCAGGTCGCCACCTTCCAGCAGCGCGGCCTGGCGCCGTCCACCGCCCAGGGCGAGTTCACGGTGGCCGAGGCGGTGGCCGACATCGCCGCCGTGCTGGACGGCCTCGGCTGGGACACCGCCTTCCTGATGGGCCACTCCTGGGGCGGCCACCTGGTGTTCCACGCCGCCCTCGCCCTGCCCGAGCGGATCGCGGGCGTGCTCTCCGTCGACCCGCTCGGCGCGGTCGGCGACGGCGGAGCGGAGGCGTTCGGAGCCGAGATGACCGCGCGGGTGCCGGAGGCCGACCGAGAGCGCGCCCGCGCCCTGGACGACAAGGACATGGCCGGCGAGGCGACACCGGAGGAGAGCCTCGAGGCGTTGACGCTGTTCTGGCCGTCGTACTACGCCGACCCCTCGACCGCTCCGCCGATGCCGCGCGTCGAGTTCTCCCAGCCGGCGAACCGGGGGCTCTGGGGCGACCTGACGGCCCGCCTCCCCGAGCTCGAGTCGGCGCTGCCCTCGATCAGGGTGCCGTTCGGCGTCCTGGTCGGGGAGCGGAGCCCGATGCCTCCCAGTGCCGGGGCGGACAGCGCGGCGCTGATCCCCGGCGGGTGGTCGCACGTCGAACCCGGGGCGGGTCACTTCGTCTGGCACGAGTCGCCGGGCTGCGTCCTGGCCGCGATGGACCGCCTGGTCGGCGGCGGCTGACCGTGCCCGCACCGCAGACCGGCAGGGGGAGCTGTCTCTGCGGTGCCGTCACGTACGCCGTCACCGGCCCACTGCGCGAGGTCGTCAACTGCTACTGCGAGCGCTGCCGTCGGTTCACCGGGCACCACATGGCGGCCACGGAGGCGGACGCCGCGGACGTCAGCGTCGACGACCCGACCGCGCAGCTGACCTGGCATCCGGTCGCCGGAGCCGAGTACGGCTTCTGCCGGTCGTGCGGGTCGTCGCTGTTCTGGCGAGCAGACGCCTCGCCGACGCGGCTGTCGATCTGCGCCGGGACCCTGGTGCCGCCGACCCGGCTGCGCACCGTCGAGGGCTGGTGGACCGCGCAGGCCAGTGACTACTTCACCCGGCCCGACCTGCCCGAGCGCACCACGGAGTGACCGAGGGGGTCGGAACAGGCTCGACCGACGGCGCTGCCGACCGGTCGGAAAACCCGTGTCGGGCGACCCCACCGGCGCCCTAGCCTCGTCACTTGTGGAGATCCGCCTGCTCGACGAGTCGGCGCTGGCCGACGACGCGGTCATGCGCGAGTTCTACGACGTCACCCGACGGGCCGAGCTCTTCGGCCGGCCGGACGCGCCGTTCTGGGAGTTCGGGGAGTTCCTCGGTGCCATGCGCTCGACCGACAGCGGTGAGCGGCAGGAGCTGTTCGCGGCGTACGACGGCGACCGCATGGTCGGCAACGCCGTGCTGTGGTCGTTGCTCCTGGACAACCGCGACAAGGCCTTCTTCCGCATGGGGGTCGACGTCCCCGAGCGGCGCCGCGGCATCGGGCGGGCCCTGCTCCAGCGGCTGGAGCAGGCGACCAAGGAGGACGGCCGGTCGCTGATCATGGGCGACGCCCTGCTGCCGTCCGACGAGCGCGAGGGCCACGCCTACCGGCGGTTCGCCGAGGCCTGCGGCTACGAGCTCGTCAACTGCGAGGTGGTCCGTCACCTCCCGCTCCCGGTCCCCGACGAGACGATCCAGGAGTGGGTCGACGAGGCCGCGCCGTACCACCGGGGCTACCGGATCGAGACGTTCGCCGGCTCCGTACCGGACGACCTCGTCGAGTCGCTGTGCCTGCTGCTCGGCCAGCTCGCCGTCGACGCGCCGAGCGGGGCCGTCGACTTCGACGAGGAGCAGATCACGCCGCAGCGGTACGCCGAGATGGTGGCGGCCGCCGCATCCATGGGCCGGGTGCGCTACGAGACGGTCGCGCTCGCGCCGGACCGCCAGGTGGTCGCGCAGTCGACGCTCGCCGTACCGCTCGCGGGGAGCACGGAGGTGTACCAGTGGGGCACGTTCGTGCACCGCGCCCACCGGGGTCACCGGCTCGGCCTGGCCACCAAGGCGGTCAACCTGCGCGCCGTCCAGGCCGTGCGCGACGACCTCGCCCTGGTCACGACCCAGAACGGCGAGACCAACGCCCACATGGTCCGGATCAACGAGCGGATGGGGTTCCAGCAGATCGAGGTCGCGGCCGAGTTCGTCAAGCGCCTCTGAGCGAGCCGCTCACAGGTCGGTCGCGCGCAGGTGGCGTGGCTCGTACAGGCCGACGTCGCCGCCCCCGGGCAGGCGGAGCCGGGTCAGCCGGCCCCAGCGCTCGTCGGTGATCCCCTGGGTGAGCTCGACGCCCTTGGCCCGCAGGTCACGCACGGTCGCCTCGACGTCGTCGCACAGTGAGAACAGCCCCTGACCCCCGGGACCCTCGGCGGGATGCACGGCCAGCTCCGCCGGCGGGAGCCGGAAGATCAGCCACCCGCCTCCCGCGTCCACGTGGGGTTGTCCCAGGCTGGCCGAGCAGGACTGGGGCGTCAGCGAAGAAGGCGCGGTCGGCCTCGGGGTCGCTGCGGAACACCACGACATGGCTGCCGTTGATCACGTGTCGCGGCTACGCGGCACGTCCGTCGCCACGGTCAGAGGCCGGGGTTGTGATGCCCCATCACGCGCGCCCAGGTCACCTGCGGCACGGCGGACACGCCACCCGCGGCCAGGGCCGCGCCCAGACGCGAGCCCATGAAGTCGGCCTGGGCCTGCTGTGACTCCCAGACCTCGACCACGTAGCCGCGGCCGTCCTCCGCGGTTCCGGCCACGTGGGTGATGAGCCCCGGCGGCCAGTCCCCCTCACCGGTCGTGGCGTCGATGCCGAGCGCCTCGTTGACCTTGAGGTAGTCGGCCTCGCCGACGCCGTCGAAGCCGAGAATGAGTAGTTCCGCCATGGCTCCTCCTCAGTGCGGGGGCGGCTCCCTCGCCGCGTCCCGC
>JBAUWD010000137.1:0-2115 GCA_049583575.1 Nocardioides sp. | reverse complement strand
CCACCGTCTCGTCGACCCCGAGCCGGGCCAGCTGGGCCACCACCGACGCCGCACGCTCGGCCGAGCCCTCCTGCAGACCGTGGTCGACGGTGGCGCCGACGACGTACCAGCCCTGCTCGCGGCCCTCGCGGACCGTGGCCGAGGCCAGCGCCATGGAGTCGGCCCCGCCGCTGCAGGCCACGACCAGCCGGGCTCCGGGTGCCAGGTCGGCGAGTCCTCGCCGTACGGCGTGACGCACGGCCGCGACGGACGGGTGGAGGCTCATCGCTACCCCTGGAGGACCCGGGCGATCCAGGCGTGGGGGTCGTGGATCTCGGTCTTGGAGGGCAGGTGGCCGGGTGATGCGAAGACCGCGTTGAAGTCGTCCATGCCGACCTTGTCGACGACGGCGCGCACGAAGGCCGAGCCGTCGCGGTACTGCGCCATCTTCGCCTCGAGCCCCAGCAGCTTGCGCAGCATCCGGTCGAGGGTGCCGACCCCCTTGCGACGCTCGTCGAAGCGGGCGCGGATGCCGGCCACGCTGGGGATCACGCTCGGCCCGACGCCGTCCATCACGACGTCGGCGTGACCCTCGAGCAACGACATCACGGCCGTGACCCGGTCGAGGATCGCCTTCTGCTCCGGGCTGCCCATGAGGTCGAGCAGGCTGCCACTGCGGCCGCTCCGGAGCGCCTCGGCGAGGCGCTTGAGGCCGTCGTCGAGCAGGCGCTGCGGCTCGATGGTGTCGGCCAGCGAGGTGAACTCCGCGAAGAGGTGCTCCCTCATCCAGGGCACCGCCGTGAACTGCACCCGGTGGGTCTCCTCGTGCAGGCAGACCCAGAGGCGGAAGTCGTGGGGGTCGACGTCGAGCTCGCGCTCGACGTGGACGACGTTGGGCGCGACGAGCAGGAGCCGCCCGTTCGGCTCGTGGAACGGGTCGAACTGACCCAGCACCTTGCTGGACATGAAGCCGAGCAGGCCGCCGACCTCGGCCGCGGTCACCCGCGAGCCGATCGCCTGGGTCAACGCGCCCGGAGGACCCTTCCGCGCGGCGACCTTGTCGATGATCGGGGTGAGCAGCGCCGAGAAGCCGTCGGCGTTGGCCTGGATCCAGTCGGGCCGGTCGACGACGAGCACCGGCGCCGTCCGCTCGCCGGCGTCGAGCCCGGTGAACTCGCGGACGTACGACGTGGAGCGCTCGGCGCCCTCGCGGAGCTCCGCGACCGTGGTCGCCGCCTCCTGCGAGGTCACCTCGGGGCCGGCGCCGGCGATCCGCGTGCCGAGGGTGACCGCCAGCTGCCAGTCGACCATCTCCGTGCTCATGCGCTGGAGCCTACGTGGGTGGTGCAGGTGGGTCGGTGGAGCTTCATCATGTCAAGTGGCCGAACCGGGGCTCCACCTTGCGAACTCACCGTGTGAAGGGGAGGTTCACGTACTCGACATGGTGAAGCCGTGAAGCGGTGACGCGGTTCAGCACCGGCAGCCGGCCAGCGCGGAGGCGAGCCGGTCGAGCGCCGCCCGGGCGTCCAGCGTGCCGGCGACCGGGATCCGGTTGCTCACGAAGGCGAAGACGAGGGTGCGCCCGGCGGCGTCGACGACCAGGCCCGCGAGAGCACTGGTGCCGCTCAGCGTACCGGTCTTGGCCCGGACCCAGCCCCGGCCGGAGGCGTGGTCGAACCGGTCCTCGAGCGAGCCGTCGAAGCCGGCCACGGGCAGCCCGGTGACGACGGCGCGCAGCTCGGGGTGGTCGGGGGACGCAGCGAGCTGGAGCACGTGGACGAGGGTCTCGGGGTCGAGCCGGTCGTCGCGGGACAGGCCGCTGCCGTCGTACAGGCGGGCGGCGTGCAGGTCGAGGCCGAGGCCCTGCAGAGTGCGGCGTACGGCGCTCACCCCGCCCGCGAACGAGCCGTCACCCGTGACCGCCAGCCCCACCTGATGCGCGAGCACCTCGGCCCCCTCGTTGTCGCTGCTCTGCAGGACGCGCTCCACGATGTCCGCCAGCGGGACGCTGGTGACCCGGGCCAGCTCGCGGCGGGCGCCGGACGCCGTGCCCTCCCGGACGTCACCGACCACCCGGACGCCGTCCTCGGTCAGGTACGCAGCGAAGTCGGCCGCCGCGGTCGCGGCGGGCTCCGC
>JBAUWD010000136.1:0-2002 GCA_049583575.1 Nocardioides sp. | reverse complement strand
GCGGATGCCAGCCCCACCGTCGCGCCGCGTCCACCGCGGCCACGACGCACCATCGCCATGAACCTGCCCATGCGCAGGACCCTAGGCAGCCTCGGCCGGCCGGCGCGAAGGGTTTTCGGCCGCGACCGGAGTCACCGCGCGTTCGCCGAGCAGGGCCACCCCGACGGCACCGACGAGGGACACGACGGCCGTGACGAGCACCGCGCGGTTCCAGCCGTCCGTCAGCGACGCGGCCGAGGCCGCGCCCGAGGGGGCGGCGACGATCGACACGACGGTGACGCCGAGCGCGGAGCCGAGGTAGCGGGCGGTGTTGTTGGCGCCGCTGCCCAGACCACCCTGTCCGACCGGGACGCTGGCCACGCTCTCGCGGCCGAGCGCTGCGTTGAGCACACCGCTGGCGACCCCGGCCACGAGCAGCCCGGGCACGAACCGGTCCCAGCCGCTCTCCGGGTCGACGTGCCACAGCAGCAGCTGCCCGAGCCCGATGACCACGAGTGCGGCCGACATCCGGGAGCGTCCCGACCACACGGCCGGCAGCCTTCGGGCACCCAGCGCGCTGACGATGCTCGGCCCGGACCACGTCAGCATGAGGAACGCGGCGGTCAGCGACGAGTACCCGAGGGCCGTCCCGGCGAAGCCCGAGAAGTAGGAGAGCAGCGCGATGATCCCGCAGCCCGCCGTGGCCGCGGCGAGCGTGACGGCGGCGAACGCCGGCCGCCCGAAGAGCCCGAGGTCGAGCATCGGGTGGCTCGACCGCTGCTCGACCACACCGAAGCCGGCCAGCAGCAGGGCCCCGGCCACCAGCAGTACGACGACGAGCGGGCGCGTCCAGCCCTGACGCCCCTCGGTGAGGCCGGCCAGCACCGCCCCCATGCCGAGGGCGAGCAGCACCACTCCGGGCACGTCGAGCCGCGCACCGTGAGCGGCCCGGGACTCGTCGCAGCCGCGCGCGGTCGCGGCGAGCAGGACGCCAGCCGCCACCACCACCACGTACACGTCCCGCCACGAGTGGACCCGGGAGAGTCCCGCCGACAGCACGGGTCCGACGGCGATGCCGGCGCCGACGCTGGCTCCCCACATGCCGGTGGCATGGGCGCGCTCATCGGGCTCGGGGAACGCGACGGCGAGCATGCCGAGGCTTGCGGCCACCACCGCAGCCCCACCGATCCCCTGCACCACGCGCGCCAGCACGAAGACCCGGACGTCCGGGGCAACCGCACCGACCAGCGCGCCGAACGCCAGGAGGAGCGCGCCGGCGACGAACGTCCGGCGCCGGCCGAAGTCGTCGGCGACCCGCCCCGCGGTCAGCAGGAACGCGCCCAGACCGATGCTCATCGAGCTCAGGATCCAGGTCCGGCCGGCCGACCCGGCGTCGAGCGCGGCGACGGTCTGGTTGACGTCGACGAGCGGGGCGGTGAACGCGACCAGGGTCGTCAGGGTGCCGAGGGAGGCGGTCAGGAGGGTACGTCGGGCAGGGGTCACGGTCGCTCCATTTGGTCTGATGGTCGAACTCGGTCAACGTAGCATGTAGTCTGTCCATCAGACCAATCCTCTGAGATGGACAGCCCCTGAGAGAGGGAGTGCGCCGCGATGCCCCTCGGCAACGACTACGCCCGGCAGGACTGCTCGATCGCGCGCTCGCTGGAGGTGGTCGGCGAGCGGTGGACGCTGCTGATCCTGCGCGACTGCTTCCTCGGCGTACGACGCTTCTCCGACTTCTGGGCCCACCTCGACATCTCCAAGGCGGTGCTCTCCGCCCGGCTCGACGCCCTCGTCGCCGAGGGGCTGCTCACCCGATCCGGGTCCGGTCATCCGGAGTACGAGCTGACCGAGGACGCGATGGGCCTCTGGCCGGCGCTGTTCGCACTCGGACGTTGGGGTGACCGTCGGACCACGCCTGGGAAGCCCCGCCGCCTCTACGACCACGTCGGCTGCGGCCCGCTCGCCGACGACGGCCGCTGCCGGACCTGCGGCCTGGTCCCGCCCCCCGGCGACCTCGAGG
>JBAUWD010000135.1:0-1606 GCA_049583575.1 Nocardioides sp. | reverse complement strand
GGGCACGCCGACACGCTCCGCACCGCAGCCGCGTCGGCCCGCGACGCCCTGTCCTCCGACGAGGGCGGTCCCGACGCGCTGGCGGCCGTGGCCGCCGCTCGCACCCAGCTGGACGGCGTACGAGACCACGACCCCGCGGCCGGAGAGCTGGCCGACCGGGTCGCCGAGCTCACCTACCTGCTCTCCGACCTCGCCGCCGACGTCGCGTCCTACGCGGCGGGCCTCGAGACCGACCCGACGCGGCTCGCGGCGGTCTCGGAGCGTCGGGCGGCGCTGACCGCGCTCACCCGCAAGTACGGCGAGACGGCGAGCGACGTGCTGGCCTGGGCGGAGGCCTCCGCCACCCGGCTGGCCGAGCTCGACGACACCGACGACCGGATCTCGCGGCTCCGGGCACACCGCGACGACCTCCGCGGACGCCTCGGACCGGTTGCCGCGGCACTGTCCGCGGCCCGCGCCGATGCCGCCGCTCGGCTCTCCGCCGAGCTGACCGGCGAGCTCGACGCACTGGCGATGCCGCAGGCCGTGCTCGAGGTCGCCGTTCGTCAGACGGACACCGACGAAGGCCTTCCGGTCGGAGACCGGGTCCTGCGCTTCGGGTCGTCGGGGGTCGACGAGGTGGAGTTCCTGCTCTCCGCGAACACCGGCAGTGAGCCGCGTCCGCTGCACAAGGGAGCCTCCGGTGGCGAGCTGTCCCGGGTGATGCTGGCGCTCGAGGTGGCGTTGGCCGGCACCAGTCCGGTCCCGACCTTCGTGTTCGACGAGGTCGACAGCGGGGTCGGCGGCAAGGCCGCGGTCGAGGTCGGGCGCCGACTGTCCCGGCTGGCCGCGTCGGCGCAGGTCCTGGTCGTCACCCACCTGCCGCAGGTCGCGGCGTACGCCGACCGTCACGTCGTGGTCGAGAAGTCCTCGGACGGCGCGGTCACCACGTCGGGTCTCACCCTTCTCGACGCCGCCGGCCGCGAGCGTGAGCTGTCCCGGATGTTCGCGGGCATGGAGGAGTCGGAGACCGCGCTGGCCCACGCGCGCGAGCTGCTGGCGTCCGCGGGTCGGCCCACCACCTGACGGCTCCGCGGCCGACCGACGCGCCCGGGCTCTCGGCCTGCCGGGACGAGGCGCTCGCCGCTGACAGGATGAGGCGGTGGCAAAGCTCAGGACGCGCCCCAGCACCACCGCCTCCGGCGTGGTCGGCACCGCCCGCACCGACCGGCGTACGACGGCTCTGCTCCCGCGCTTGTCCGCAGGAGACGTCGCGGTGCTCGACGAGGTCGACCTCGACGGTCCGACGGCCGAGGCCCTGGTCGAGGCCGGCGTGGTCGCCGTGCTCGACCGCTCGCCCATGATCTCCGGGCGGTTCCCCAACCGCGGGCCGCAGATCCTGCTGGACGCGGGCATCGTGATGGTCGACCAGCTCGAAGCGGCCGGCGGCCAGGATCCGGTGGTGACGATCGGAGACGGCCGCCGGGTGCGGGTCGTCGGTGGCTCGGTCCTCAGCCACGACGAGGTGGTGGCGCAGGGCCGCGAGGTCACCGCCGACGTCGTGGCCGACCTGCTCGCGGGCGCGCGCACCGGGCTGGCCACGCAGCTGCAGAGCCTCACCCACAAC
>JBAUWD010000134.1:0-1705 GCA_049583575.1 Nocardioides sp. | reverse complement strand
CTCCCGTGCCGCACGTGCTGCCCGAACCACCACACGTTGCCGGCGCGGTCCTGGGCGTACCAGCGCACCGCCAGCGTCGTCGTACCGCGATCGCCGCCCCGCCACTGCCAGCGCACGGCCGTCGTCGCGACGCCGTCCACCTCGCGTGCAGCGGGCAGCACGGTGGCCACCAGCGTCCGGGTGTCGATGGTCGTGTAGCGGCGGTAGACCCACCGGGTGCCGGGGCTCAGCGGGAACCACGGGTTGTCGACGCGAGCCACGAAGTCGGCCGGCAGGGGGCTCGGTGTGGGGATGGTGAGCCCGTCGGTACCGGTCGGCCCGAGCCGCGCCGGTGAGCCCGAGCAGGCGGCGAGCAGCCCGGCCGCGAGAGCCAGGGAGACCTGCCGCCGGGTGGCCGACGCTGACCGGCGGGTCATGCCTGCAGCATGCCAGCCCGACCGAAGGGCGAAGGCTCCGCGCTGCTAGCGTCGGGAACGTCGAGAACGCCCGTGTCGAGGAGAGCCCGCCATGACTTCAGCCCCGTTCAAGGTCGCCGTCACCGGTGCCGCCGGCCAGATCGGCTACAGCCTCCTGTTCCGCCTCGCGAGCGGCTCGCTGCTGGGCGCCGACCGGCCCGTCGAGCTGCGGCTGCTCGAGATCGAGCCGGCGCTGAAGGCCCTCGAGGGCGTGGTCATGGAGCTCGACGACTGTGCCTTCCCGTCGCTCGCCGGCGTCGAGATCGGGGCCGACCCGGAGAAGATCTTCGACGGCGTGAGCCTGGCGCTCCTCGTGGGGGCGCGTCCGCGCGGTCCGGGCATGGAGCGCAGCGACCTGCTCGAGGCGAACGGCGCCATCTTCACCGCACAGGGCAAGGCGCTCAACGCGGTCGCGGCCGACGACGTACGCATCGGCGTGACCGGCAACCCGGCGAACACCAACGCGCTGATCGCGATGAGCAACGCCCCCGACATCCCGCGGGAGCGCTTCTCGGCGCTGACCCGGCTCGACCACAACCGCGCGATCTCCCAGCTGGCCGCCAAGACCGGAGCGGCCGTCTCCGACATCACGAAGATGACCATCTGGGGCAACCACTCCGCGACGCAGTATCCCGACCTGTTCCACGCCGAGGTCGGCGGCCGCAACGCGGCCGAGGTGGTCGGCGACCAGGACTGGCTGGAGAACACCTTCATCCCCACCGTCGCCAAGCGCGGCGCCGCCATCATCGAGGCGCGCGGCTCGTCCTCCGCCGCGTCCGCGGCATCGGCCACGATCGACGCGGCCCGCGACTGGCTGACCGGCTCGGCCGAGGGCGACTGGGTCTCGATGGCGGTCGTCTCCGACGGCTCCTACGGCGTCGCGGAGGGCCTGATCTCGTCGTTCCCGGTGACGACGTCGGCGGGCGACTGGTCCATCGCCCAGGGCCTCGAGATCGACGACTTCTCGCGCGGCCGCATCGACGCCTCCGTCGCCGAGCTGGCCGAGGAGAAGGCCGCGGTCACGGAGCTCGGTCTCGTCTGACCCCGAGTCAGAGGGGCGGCTGGTTGGGGATGGTCGACGAGAGGAACCACAGGGCGATCCCGACGAGGGCCAGGAGCAGCACGTCGACCGCGCGGCGGCGTACGGCGAGCATGCCGGCGTCGCGGACCGGCAGCACGAGCCTGACCAGCGCGGCGACCCCGAGCGCGGCGGCGATCCACTTCACGCCGAGCCGCCAGTCGCCACGGGC
>JBAUWD010000133.1:0-1867 GCA_049583575.1 Nocardioides sp. | reverse complement strand
GCCATGACCCACTGGCCCGGGGTCGTCGCGGCCCGCGGCGCTGCGGAGCTTGCCGACCCCCGCGCTGAGAACGCCGCCGAGTCGTTGGCCCGGCTGCTCGTCGTCGAGCTCGGCATCGGCGACGTCGAGCCTCAGTTCGCCGTATGGCTGGACGGCCGCATGGTCTGGTGTGACCTTCGCGTGGGCAACCACGTGGTCGAGTTCGACGGCCGGATCAAGTACCAGGGCCGTGACGACGGCGGCGTCTCCGTCAAGCCGGCCGAGCAGGTGGTGTGGGAGGAGCGTCAGCGAGAGCGCGAGATCTGTGCGCAGGGCCTGGGCATGTCCCGGCTCGTGTGGAGCGACCTCTTCGGAGCCGCACGGCGTCGCGCTCAGCAGCGGCTGTTGGCGGAGTACGCCCTGACCGTCACCAGGTTCGGCACCCGACTGCCGGATCACCTCGCGGAGTTCTCGCGTCGGCACTCCCATGACCGGGTGCCGGCGCCCCGAGTTCGGGCCTCCTGAAGCTCACGCCGATCCTTCTTCCGCGGTCGTGTTGCTAGTGGTGCGGTGTTGTGCGGGCACTTCTGCGGTGATAACCCCGCGTTACATGGGGCGGCGGCGCCTCAGCCGAGGGTGTGGCCGGTCGCGCTGAGATTGGCGCAGGCCTCCACGACACGGGCGGACATGCCACTCTCGGCGGCCTTGCCCCAGGCGCGGGGGTCGTAGACCTTCTTGTTCCCGACCTCGCCGTCGACCTTCAGCACCCCGTCGTAGTTGTGGAACATGTGGTCGGCGACCGGACGCGTGAAGGCGTACTGGGTGTCGGTGTCGACGTTCATCTTGACGACGCCGTACCGCACGGCGGCGGCGATGTCCTCCTCGGACGACCCGGAGCCGCCGTGGAAGACGAGGTCGAGCGGCAGCGTGCCGGGGCCGAAGCCGGCGTCCTTGCCGAACTTCTCGATGATCGCGTCCTGGGCGTTCTTGAGGATCTCGGGCCGGAGCTTCACGTTGCCGGGCTTGTAGACACCGTGCACGTTGCCGAACGTGAGGGCGGTCAGATAGCGGCCCCGGTCGCCGAGCCCGAGCGCGGCCACGGTGTCGAGCGCGTCCCCCGGCGTCGTGTAGAGCTTCTCGTCGATGGCACCCTCGATGCCGTCCTCCTCGCCGCCGACGACGCCGATCTCGACCTCGAGGATGATGTGCGCCGCCGCGCACCGGGCCAGCAGGTCACGCGCGATCTCGAGGTTCTCTGCCAGCGGTACGGCGGACCCGTCCCACATGTGCGACTGAAAGAGCGGCGCCTCGCCACGTGCCACCCGCTCGGCGCTGATGTCGACGAGTGGCCGGACGAAGCCGTCGAGCTTGTCCTTGGGGCAGTGGTCGGTGTGCAGCGCGACATGGATCGGGTAGTTCTTCGCGACCTCGACGGCGTACGCCGCGAAGGCGACCGATCCGCTCACCATGCTCTTCACCGTCGGGCCGGAGAGGTACTCGGCTCCTCCCGTGGAGATCTGGATGATCCCGTCCGACCCGGCGTCGGCGAACCCCTTGAGGGCGGCATTGAGGGTCTGGGACGACGAGACGTTGATCGCGGGGAAGGCGAATCCCTTCTCCTTGGCGGTGTCGAGCATCTGCGCGTAGATCTCGGGGGTGGCGACGGGCATCGATGGCTCCTCAGGACCAGCGGGTGACGGCGCATCCACAGTAGTGGCACGACGCACCCGTGCGATCAGCGTCCACGTCACCCGGGTTTCGTGACAGGCTGACGGCCGCAGGTCGAGACCCGTTCCGGAGGAGACACGTCATGCGATCGACACCTTGGCTGGCCGGGCTGCTGGCCGCCGGGCTGCTCACCACGCTCCCGCCGGCCCAGGCCGCCGGC
>JBAUWD010000132.1:0-3442 GCA_049583575.1 Nocardioides sp. | reverse complement strand
AGCGTGACCGCGGCGGCCGCGGCGGGACCCAGGAGGCCGGGCAGTTCGGTCGGCCAGCCGTCGCCCTGCCGCACGATCGACCCGCGGAGCACCAGGGGCAGCCAGCACGACCACGAGATCGCGTAGGCCAGCGCGACGTACGTCGCCAGTGGGTGACGGCGGGCGAGCTGCCGGGCGGCGCTCATGCCGACCCGCTCACCCGACTCGGGTGGTCACCGGGAGCTCGAGGTCGCGAAGGGTGCGCCGACGCACCCGGTCGGGCTCGGGAACGACCACGACAGGCACCGACGAGTGGCGGATGCAGTACTCCGCGACCGAGCCGAGGGTCTTGCGGCTGTGCGCGCTCTGGGTGCCGCCGCCGACCACGAGCATGGCACCGCCCTCGGCGCGCGCCACCAGCACCCGGCCGGCGTAGTCGTGGACCACGAGCTGGGCCACCTCCGGACGCTCCGGAAGGCGCGCCAGCGCCTGCGCGACGAGACGGCCCTGCCGCTTCTGGTACACGGCCCTGCCGCTCTCGAGGTCGGTCTGACGACCCAAGGGACGGAACGCCGGGTCGAGCATCCAGGCGGTCACGACCTCCACGGCCAGGCCGCGGTTGCGCCCCTCGGCCAGCGCGAAGTCGAGCGCTGCCTCGGAACCCGGGCTTCCGTCGACACCGACGACGATGACGCCAACCTGCTCATCCATGTCTCCACGGTCCCTCGGGCGGGGTCCGGCCCACACCGGCCATCGGCCTGTCTCGTCGGGACGTTGGACCTACGCCGGCGCGGTCGCGCGTCAGACGCTGAGCACCGCAGCGCCGGTGAGGCGACCCTCGGCGAGGTCGTCGAGAGCCCGGTCGGCGTCGTCGAAGGAGTACGTCGTGACCGTGGCGCGGATGCCGAGCCGGGCCGCCAGCGTGAGGAGCTCCTCGCCGTCGGCACGGGTGTTGGCCGTCACGCTGGTCAGGGTGCGCTCGCGGAAGAGATGGTCGGCGTAGCCGAGACTCGGGATGTCGCTGAGATGGATGCCGGCGACGGCGAGCGTCCCACCCTGGTCGAGCGCGGCGAGCGCGTTCGGCACGAGGTCACCCACCGGGGCGAAGAGGATCGCGGAGTCGAGCGCCACCGGCGGCTGGTCGTAGGCGCCGCGAGCGGAGGCCGCACCGAGGGACAGGGCCAGCTGCTGCGCCCTGTCCTCCCGGGTCAGCACGTGCACCTCGATCCCCTGGGCCACGGCGATCTGCGCGGTCAGGTGGGCGCTGGCGCCGAACCCGTAGATGCCGAGGGTCCCGCCCGGGGGGACCGCGGCACGGCGCAGCGCCCGGTAGCCGATGATGCCCGAGCACAGGAGGGGCGCCGCCTGGGCGTCGTCGAGCCCCTCGGGCAGCGGGTAGACGTAGCCCTCGCGCACCACCGCGAGCTCCGCGAACCCGCCGTCGGCGTCCCAGCCGGTGAACGACGCGCCGCGGCACAGGTTCTCACGCCCACCACGGCAGGCGTCGCAGACACCGCAGGTGTCTCGCAGCCAGGCGATGCCGACCCGGTCGCCTACGGTGAGCCGGAGCGCGTCCGGCCCGAGCTCGACCACCTCGCCCACCACCTCGTGGCCCGGCACGCGACCGGCCTGCTTCGGCGGCAGCTCGAGCTCCGCGAGGTGCAGGTCGGTGCGGCACACGCCGCACACGGACACCCGCACGAGGACCTCGTCGCCGACGGGGACGGGTCGCTCGAGCTCGACCCGCTCGAGCCGCCCGGGTCCGCCCGGTCGGCCGCTCACCGCCCACCCGCTCATCGTCGCCATCTCGAACCCCTCGTCGTCGAACGTCCCCTGACATGCTCGTGCGCCCACCGGGCGTCGCGGTAGGCCCTTGGGCCCGACCTGAGCACACCTTGGACCCTGACCTCCGGCAGGCCGCTGGCCCACCGTGGGCGCATGAACGACGACGCCGGCACTCGGAGCCTCTGGCACGACGTGGGCTGGCCGGCCCTGGCCGGGCTCGTGATCGCGACGGGCCTGCTGGCGGCGTACCACTCGATCGGGCTGCTCGCCTGCGTCGCGGCGTTCCTGCTCCTCGAGCTCACGATCGCACCGACGGCGTGGAGCATCATGACCGACCTCGGCCGGTCCGGCGGACCGGCCGTGCTCGAGCTCGCCCCCGCGTGCGCGCTGGGCGCACTCGTGGTCTTCGGGCTGGTGAGCGCGGCGCCGCTGTGGTCGCTGCCGCTCCTCCTGCTCGTCCTGCTGACCTCGCCGCTGTGCCCGAGCTGGTACCGGTCGCTCGCCGGCCGGAGCGCCGGCCCGGGGTCGGAGCGGGCCGAGCTGCGGCGCACGTTCGACGAGATCGTGTCGCACGGCTTCGCCGACGACCAGGCGGGTGAGGACCGCCCGGGCGGCCGCTGACGATCACCCGCCGGCGAGCAGCTCACGGGTCTCCCGAGCCACCTCGACGTCCTCGGCGGCGGACACCACGACGGTGCGCACGCGGGCATCGGCCGTGGACACGTCCCGGTCTCCGTGCACCTCGATGGTGGGGTCGAGCCCGACGCCCAGGTGTGCGAGCCGGTCCGTGGTGGCCGACCTCAGCTCCGGTGAGTGCTCCCCCATGCCGCCGGTGAAGACGAGCACGTCGAGCCCGTCGGCGCTGGCCGCCATCGCCCCGATCTCGCGCACCAGGCGGTGCACGTAGACGTCGAAGGCCAGCCGGGCGTCGCCGTCGCCGGCGGCGCGCGCTTCGAGCAGGTCGCGCAGGTCGCCGGACGTGCCGGACAGGCCCTTGAGCCCGGACTGGTGCTCCAGCACGCTGCTCAGCGTGGGCGCGTCGACGCCCCCGTGCTCGAGCAGCCACAGCAGGATCCCCGGGTCGACCGATCCCACCCGCGTCTGCATGACCAGCCCGGCGAGCGGCGTGAAGCCCATGGTCGTGTCGACCGACCGGCCGCCGCGCACCGCGCACAGCGACGCCCCGGCACCGAGGTGGCACGTGACGATCCGGGCCGAGGACGGGTCGGCGCCCGCGACCTCGGCCCCGCGCCGTACGGCGTAGGCGTGGGAGAGCCCGTGGAAGCCGTACCGGCGCAGCCCGAACTCGTGGTTCCACTCGCGGGGCAGGGCGTACGTCGCGGCCTCGTCGGGGATCGTCGCGTGGAAGGCGGTGTCGAACGCCGCCACCCGGGGCAGCTCGGGCAGCAGCCGGTCGACCGCACGGATCGCGGACACGGCGCGCGGGTTGTGCAGCGGGGCCAGGTCGGAGATGGAGTCGAGGTAGGCCAGCACCTCGTCGTCGACGCGGACCGCCGAGCGGTAGCGCGGCCCGCCGTGCACGACGCGGTGGCCGACGGCGTGGATGTCGGCCAGCGAGCGGATCGGCTGGATCCCCGAGGACGACGACACCAGCCAGCGCAGCACCCAGTCCACGGCCGAGCGGTGGTCGCGCAGCGGCGCGTCCATGACCTGCTTG
>JBAUWD010000131.1:0-8220 GCA_049583575.1 Nocardioides sp. | reverse complement strand
GTCGAGCCCGGGGCCGGCGTGTCCTCCGATGCCGGGATGAGCGACTGGAGGCCCGCTGCCAGCAGGGGCGAGACCACGATCGCGCCGATGATGACGGTGCGCACGGCGTACCACGACCAGAAGACGGCGCTCAGCACGACGAGGGCCTTGAACCACGAGGCGCCCTCGCGCTTCCACCCCCACAGCGCGACCACGGCCACACACGACAGGAGCACGCTGAGCGGGGGGCCGCCGAGCAGGTCGGGGTGCTGCCACTCGGTGATGTACTGCCCGCGCGCGGAGACCACGAACGGCGCCGCGAACACCCGCCACCCCACCGGGTTGAGCAGGACCACGACGGCCGAGGCGAGCGGCACCAGCGCCAGGCGCAGCACCTGGCCCCGCGAGGCCCGGCGACCGGCCGCGATCGCGACCACGCAGAGGGCGCCGTACCCGACACCGACGAACCAGAACCCGTGGCACAGGGACCACAGCCAGCTCAGCGGGACCAGCCACCAGCGTGGCACGAGGTCGACCTCGGTACGCAGCCAGACGCCCATCACGACGACGAGGAAGGCATAGCTGAGGAGCTGTGGACGCGGCGTCATCGCGCCCTCGCCGGCGGCCAGGAACAGCATCGCGGCGACGGCGGCCGGCAACGGCGAGGCGTAGCGCCGGTCGAGCAGGAACACCATGAGCACGACCAGCACCACCATGGCGACGTACATCCAGACCAGGCCGGGCAGGCCGACCCAGCGGTTCACCAGGGCCGACGCGACCTCCGGGAGCGGCTGGGTCGGCACCCACGGCGAGGTCGCGAACGTCGACCAGTGTCCCGGAGGCGACAGCGACCCCTGGTGCAGGAAGTCCTCGCCGAGGCGGAGGTGCCACCACGAGTCCGGGTCCTTCAGCGGACCCCACGCACGCTCGGCCACCCAGGCGACGCTGACGCCCAGCAGGACGTACGGCGCCCCTCTCACCAGCCGGTCGCTCCACGAGGCCATGCCGGGATCGTGCCAGCAATGCCGGACGGGCGAGGGCGATTGCGGTGCGGTGTGTTCAGTGCCGCGTGAGGTCGGCCGCGCCGATCAGTCCGGCGCGGTTGGCGAGGCGGGCCCTCCGGATCTCGAGCATGGGCCGGTGCCCGCGGCCGGTGAGCTGCGCGCCGAAGGCCGCCCGGACCGGGTCGAGCAGGAGGTCGTCGGCCGCACTCACCCCGCCGCCGATGACGACGACGGCCGGGTCCAGCACCGCGGTGAGCGAAGCGATCCCCTCACCGAGCCACCGACCGACCAGGGCCAGCTGCTCGAGGGAGAAGGTGTCACCGTCGCGCGCGGCCTCGGTGACCAGCGGCCCGGTGATCGCATCGGGATCTCCGCCGGCTCGCGCCAGGAGGTCGGCGGCGAGCAGGGAGCCGGCGCTGGCGGCCGCCCGTGACTCACGCACGAGCGCCGAGCCGCTGGCGTACATCTCGAAGCAGCCGCGGTTGCCGCACCCGCAGAGGATCCCGTCGGGCACGACGCGCATGTGCCCGATCTCGGCGCCCACGCCGAAGGCTCCCCGGTACAGCGAGCCGTCGAGGACGACGCCGCCGCCGACACCCGTCCCGACCGTGATGAGGAGCAGGTCGTCGACGTCGTGGCCGGCGCCGTACTGGAACTCGCCCCAGGCGGCGGCGTTCGCGTCGTTCTCGACCACGACCGGCACGTCGAGGCGGGCCTCGAGGTCTGCCTTCAGGTCGAGGTCGCGCCAGGCGAGGTTGGGCGCGAAGAGCACGACCGACCTGCTCTTGTCGATGTAGCCCGCGGCACCGATGCCCACGGCCTCGATCGGGTGACGGGTGCGGAGCTCGGTCACCAGCCTCTCGATCGCGGCCTCGATCGCGGGCACGTCGGTGGCCGGCGACTCCACCTGCAGCTCCTCGAGGATCCGTCCGGTGTCGTCGACGACACCGCCGGCGATCTTGGTGCCGCCGACGTCGATGCCGATCGCCAGCGTCATCCGTCGTCCTCCGGCCACTCGTCGTCGAGGTCGATCCGCTCGACACCGGGATCTCGGTCGGGCAGGTGGGTCGCCATCATCCCGGAGACGGCGAGCAGCAGCGACGACGCGGCGCTGGAGAGGTGGGCACGCACCTCGGGGCTGGTCTCGCGGATGGCGGCGACGGTGCGACAGATCGGGCACCACGTGCAGTCCGGCCCGCCGGTCGCGAGGTGCTCCGAGAGGTCGTCGGCGAAGCCGGAGAAGCCGTCACCGTGCTCCTTCGCCCAGCCGGAGACGGCGCCGAACAGCTTGGCGGCCTCCTCGGCGACCGTGCCCACGGGCTCGTGGCCGTCCGACCGCTCGTTCACGGTACCTCCTGTTGTTCCGCGGCGAATCTGACCTGCAGCTCACCATCGTCCACCCGCGCCCCCGCGACCCGATGCCGGGCCAGCCCGGAGGGCAGGGTGAGGAGACGACGATACGACGCCACGGTCACCACCAGATCGTCGCCGTCCCTGGCGAGCTCGACGTCGGACCGCGAGACGTTCGGCAGCCGGAGGCGGAGCACCGCTCCCCCGCTGGTGCGGGTGATCCGCAACGGCTCGCGCAAGGAGGGTACGGCGAGCGGGTCGCCGTCGCCGTACAGCAGGCGGCCGAGACTCTCGAGCGCCTCGAGCCCGACCGGCTCGGCCGGGCGGTACTCCGAGCGCCATACCTGCACGCCGGCGAAGGAGTCGTCCACCTCGTCGAGGACGCCCGCCTGCGCCCTCACCCAGCCCGCCAGCCACGGGTCGGCGGCGTCCTGGGGGAACACCCGGTTGGCGACGACCCCGTCCACGCGGTAGCCGAAGAGCGACAGGGTGGTGTAGCTCCGCCGCGCCTCGGCCAGCACCACCTGCTCCGGCGTGAGCACCAGCCGGACACTGGCACCCCGGTCGGTGAGCAGTGCACGCACCTGGTCGATCTCCGCGTGGAGGCGCTCGACGGCCGCGAAGACGTCGTCCTCCGGCATCGGCACGCCGGCCGCACGTGCGAGCACGGGCTTGAGCACCTTGACGACCCGCCGCTCCACCGGGAAGACGCGCGTCATGTACCACCCGAGCGCCTCGGGCAGGGCCAGCAGCCGCAGCGTCTCGGCGGTCGGCGCGCAGTCGACGATGATCGCGTCCCACTCGTCGGAGAGGGCGTGCAGCCGCAGCTCGAGCAGCGCCAGGATCTCCTCGGCCCCCGGGATGACCGTCAGCTCCTCCGCCGCGACCGGGTCGACGCCGGCCATCTCGAGCACGCTCAGCAGGTAGCCCTGGATCTCCGCCCACGACTGCTCGAACCGCAGCTGCGCGTCGACCTGGTGCACGAAGAGCCGGGGCGCCACCTCCTCCGGCTCGCTGCCGAGGGTGACCCCGAAGGCGTCCGCGAGCGAGTGGGCGGCGTCGGTCGACAACACGAGCGTGCGGCGGCCGGCCGCGGCCGCGAGCGTCGCGGTGGCGGCCGCGACGGTGGACTTGCCGACACCGCCCTTGCCGGTGAAGAGGAGGATCCGCACGGGCGACGCAGCGATCGGCCCGGCTCAGCCGAGCGACTCGACGCGCTTCTTGAGGCCCTTCAGCGCGGCGTCGATGAGGATCTTCTCGCCCTTGCGCTTGAGCATCCCGATCAGCGGGATGGACACGTCGAGCGCCAGCCGGTAGGTCACGTCGGTGGTGCCGTCCTCGAGCTCGGTCAGCACGTAGGCGCCGTCCAGCGCTCGGAGCATCTTGCCCTGGTCCAGGGTCCAGGTGACGTGCTGGTCGCCGGACCAGATGTAGGCCAGCGTGTACTCGTCCTTGATCGGGGACACGTCGAGCCTGAAGAAGACCTTCTCGGCCCGGCCGTCCGGCAGCTCGGAGACGACCTCCGCCGTGGTCACGCCCTTGGCCCAGTGGGGGTACGACGGGAAGTCGGCGATGACCTCCATCACCTGGGCGGGCAAGGCGTCGATGACGATCGACGAAGTGGTCTGCTCGGCCATCTGAGCCTCCTCGGTCGTGACCGCCTCCGCGGTGCCGCGGGCCGCGTCTCGGCCCGGCGAGCCTATCGGATCACGCGGTGACCTCTCGGCGGTAACCTCCCCGGGAGCCCTGGACCGTTCCCCCGCTGGAGGCAACGTGCGTGAGTACTCCTCCCCGTTGAACGTCGAGATCCCCACCACGGGGAATCTCACCGACGACGTGGTGGCGAACGCCGCCGCCTCGCCGGACCGCGTCGCGTTCTCCCGGCGGCGCGGCACGGGGTGGGAGGACGTCACGGCCGCCGGGTTCCTCGACGAGGTGCGCGCGGTCGCCAAGGGCCTGGTGGCCGCCGGCATCGTGGTCGGAGACCGCGTGGCGCTCATCTCGAAGACCCGCTACGAGTGGACGCTGGTCGACTACGCCATCTGGTTCGCCGGGGCCGTCACCGTCCCGGTCTACGAGACCTCGTCGGCCGAGCAGATCGAGTGGATCCTCGGCGACTCCGGGGCTCGGGCGGTCGTCGCCGAGGGCACCGCCCACACCGCGCGGATCGCCGAGCGGCGCTCCTCGCTCTCCGAGCTCAACCACGTGTGGTCGCTGGACGACAACGCCGTCGAGGTGCTCCGGCGGCTGGGCGAGGACATCTCCGACCACGAGCTCGAGTCCCGTCGTACGACGGCGACGCCGCTCGACCTCGCCACCGTCATCTACACCTCGGGCACCACCGGCCGACCCAAGGGATGCCTGCTCACGCACGGCAACTTCATGTTCGAGCTCGGCGTCGCGGTCCCCGAGCTGCACGAGCTGTTCGAGCCCGAGGACGCCTCGACCCTGCTGTTCCTGCCGCTCGCCCACGTCTTCGCCCGGATCATCCAGATCGGCGCGGTCCGGGCCCGGGTCCGCCTGGGCCACAGTGCCGACATCAAGCGGCTGCTCCCCGACCTCGCGGAGTTCCAGCCGACGTTCGTCCTGGCCGTGCCCCGGGTCTTCGAGAAGGTCTTCAACACCGCGTCCCAACGCGCGACCGCCGAAGGGCGGGGCGGCATCTTCGACCGGGCCGCCGAGACCGCGATCGCCTACTCGCGCGCCCTCGACCGAGGTCGGGTGCCGATCGCCGTACGCGCCCGGCACGCGGTGTTCTCCCGGCTGGTCTACGGCCGCCTCCGCGCGGCGCTGGGCGGGAGGTGCACGTACGCCGTCTCCGGGGGCGCCCCGCTCGGCGACCGGCTCGGCCACTTCTACCGCGGCATCGGGCTGACCGTCCTCGAGGGCTACGGCCTCACCGAGACCACCGCGGCGCTGACCGCGAACCGTCCCGACGCCCTCAAGGTCGGCTCGGTCGGACAGCCCCTTCCGGGGACCGAGGTCCGGGTCGCCGAGGACGGCGAGCTGCTGTTCCGCGGGGGGCAGGTCTTCGCCGGGTACTGGGAGAACGAGCCCGCGACCGCCGAGGTGCTCGAGCGCGACGGGTGGTTCCACACCGGGGACATCGGCGAGATCGACGAGGAGGGCTTCGTACGGATCACCGGGCGCAAGAAGGAGATCCTGGTGACCGCGGGCGGCAAGAACGTCGCACCCTCGGTGCTCGAGGACCGCGTCCGCGCCCACCCGCTGGTGAGCCAGTGCCTCGTGGTCGGCGACGGGCAGCCCTTCATCGCGGCCCTGGTGACCCTCGACCCCGAGGCGCTCCAGGACTGGACGGCCGCCCACGACAAGGGCCACGACCCGGCCGCGCTCGCCGACGATCCCGACGTACGGGCCGAGATCCAGCAGGCCGTCGACGACGCCAATGCCGCCGTCTCGCGGGCCGAGTCCATCCGCAAGTTCACGATCCTCCCCCACGACTGGACGGAGGAGGGCGGTCAGCTGACCCCCAGTCTGAAGCTCAAGCGCAACGTCGTCGTCCGCGAGTGCAAGGACGAGATCGCGGACCTCTTCGCCTGATCCGCCGGCGTCCGTTGGCGGATTTTGCAATTCGCCAACGCAACGTCCTCCCCGCCCATAACATCTGACTCGCGTGTTTCGGGCTCTTCGGAGGGCCTTCTCCAGACCGTCCGAAGACCGGGCCGCACCCACACGTACTGCCAGCCCGCTTCGCCCCGGACGGCAGGTGTCCGAACGAAGGGAACCCCGAAATGGATCGCCGCAGGCTGCTGATGATGCTCGCCGTGCTCGTCGCCCTCGTCGGCACGGCACTCGTGTTCTTGTACGTGAAGGGCGCGGACAGCCGTGCCGGGTCCAAGTACGACAGCGTCAGCGCGCTCCAGGCGACGCAGGACATCGCCGCGGGCGAGACGTACGACTCCGCGCTCGCCGAGGGGAAGATCTCGCTCCAGCAGATCCCGCAGACCGTCGTGAACGCCAACCCCGGCTACCAGACGTCGACCGCGGCGCTGAAGGGCAAGATCGCCTCGGTCCCGATCTTCGCCGGCCAGCTCGTCGTGGCCGGCCAGTTCGGGAACACCGTTGCCGCCCCCACGTCCGCGCTGCCCATCCCGAAGGGCATGATCGCGATCTCGGTGAACCTCACCGACCCCGACCGGGTCGCCGGCAACATCCAGAACGGCTCCGAGGTCGCCATCTTCGTGACCGGCAACCTGACCCCTCCCACCGGGTCGCAGGGCTCGTCCTCGGACAACGGCGGCGCGCAGGTCCAGGCGACCCGCCTCCTGCTGCCGAAGGTCACCGTCCTCAACGTCGGGTCGCCGGTGCCGGTCTCGACCACGACCACCGACCAGACCGGGACCCAGACCACCGAGACCCTGCCTCGCACGCTGCTGACCATCGCGGTGACGCAGAACGAGGCCCAGAAGGTGATCGTGGCGTCGAAGGCGCTCGACCTGACGTTCGGACTCCTGACGGCCAACAGCCAGATCCACAGCGGACCCGCCACCTCCACCCTCGTCGCATCTCTCTTCAAGTGAGCTGACATGCCAGTCATCGTCGATCCCGACAGCACCACCGCCCGCCGGCTGCTGGGTGCGCTGCCACCCGGATGCCAGTCGGTGGACACCACGGAGCGGCTCCTGCCGTGGCTCGCCCAGCACCCCGAGGAGTACGTCGTGGTGCTGGGGCCGAACATCTCGTTCGGCGACGGCGTGACGGTGTGCGAGGGCCTGCGGACGTCACGCCCGGCCACGAGCGTCGTGTTCGTCCGGCCGGCACTCGACACCGCGCTCCTCGCGCGCGCCATGCAGGCCGGGGCGCGCGAGGTCGTCGCGATGGACGACCTCCACCTGGTTGCGGGTGCCGTCTCGCGGGCGCACCAGTTCTCCCAGGCGCTGCGCGGCCCCGAGGCCTCCAAGCACAACGGACACGTGATCTCCGTCTTCTCCCCCAAGGGCGGGGTCGGCAAGACCACGGTGGCGGTCAACCTGGCCCTGGCGCTGACCGACAAGGGTGCGCGTCAGGTCTGTCTCGTCGACTACGACCTGGCCTTCGGCGACGTGGCCATCACGTTGCAGCTCTTCCCGTCACACACCATCGAGCACGCGATCGGGTCCGAGGAGGACCTGGACACGCCGATGCTGAACTCGCTGCTGACGCGCTACCAGGACTCCCTGAAGGTCCTCGCCGCGCCGAGCCATCCCGACGTACGCGAGCGCATCACACCGCTGCTGATCTCGAAGGTCCTGCGCACCCTGCGCACCATGTTCGACTACGTCGTGGTGGACACCGCGCCGGCCTTCGACGAGCAGACGCTGACCGCGCTCGACGAGACGGACGAGTGCATCATCGTGGCCACCCTCGACGTCCCGACCCTGAAGAACGTCAAGGTCGCGCTCGACACGCTCGAGATGCTCAACATCGGGCGCGGGCACCGCTACCTCCTGCTCAACCGTGCGGACGACGCCGTCGGCATCGGGGCGGACAAGGTCGAGACGATCCTCGGGATGAACGTCGCCTCGCAGATCTCGACGTCCATCGACATCGCTGCGGCCACCAACGCCGGCACGCCGATCATCGCGGCCAGCCCGCAGCACCCCTCCAGTGCCGCCTTCCGCAACCTGTCGGCGCTGCTGGCCGGCGAGCCCGAGGGCGCCAGTGGCGACCCGGGTCGCCATGCGGACGCCGACAACGACCGCTTCGCCAAGCTCTTCCGGATCAAGAGGTGACATCGTGAGCAGTCTCGCCGAACGACTTGCCGCCGCCCGCAAGCAGACCGAGCCCGGCGCAGCCCCGCCCCCTCCCCCGTCGCCCTCCGGCAAGGAGGGCGTCGAGCCGGCCACGGCCTCGGCACCTCCGCCGCGTACGCCGAGCGGCACCGACG
>JBAUWD010000130.1:0-14472 GCA_049583575.1 Nocardioides sp. | reverse complement strand
ACGCCGTACGGCTGCTGGTCGCGGCCGAGCCCGACCTCCTCGCCGACGTCACGCCCGACGCGGTCGCCGAGCTGGACCTGGTGCCCGGCCGGACGGTCTGGCTGTCGGTCAAGGAGACGGCCGTGCGCAGCTATGCGGCGGCATCGGCGTGACCGTTACCATCGCCGCATGACGGAGAGCCTGGAACCCGCGCCCGACTCACCGGATCGCAACCTCGCGCTGGAGCTGGTGCGGGTCACCGAGGCAGCCGCCCTGGCCGCCGCCCGCTGGGTCGGCCGGGGCGACAAGGAGGGCGCCGACGCCGTCGCGGTCGACGCGATGCGCAAGGTGATCGCCACGGTCCAGATGCGCGGGGTGGTGGTCATCGGCGAGGGCGAGAAGGACAACGCCCCCATGCTCTACAACGGCGAGGAGGTCGGAGACGGCACCGGCCCCGAGTGCGACGTGGCCGTCGACCCGATCGACGGTACGACGCTGACGGCCAAGGGCATGAACAACGCCGTGTCCGTGCTGGCGGTGTCACCGCGCGGCTCGATGTTCGACCCCTCCGCCGTGTTCTACATGGAGAAGCTGGTGACCGGGCCCGAGGCGGCCGACGTCGTCGACATCCGCAGCTCCGTCGCGGACAACATCCACGCCATCGCCAAGGCCAAGGGCTCGCACCCCGAGGACGTCACCGTGGTGATGCTCGACCGACCGCGCCACGACAAGCTCGCCGACGAGGTGCGGGCCACCGGCGCACGGCTCAAGCTCATCGTCGACGGTGACGTCGCGGGCGCGATCATGGCGGCTCGCCCGGACACCGGCATCGACCTGCTCCTGGGCGTCGGCGGCACGCCCGAGGGGATCATCGCGGCCTGCGCGATGAAGTGCATCGGCGGCGTCATCCAGGGCCGGCTCTGGCCCAAGGACGACGACGAGCGGCAGCGCGCGCTGGACGCCGGCCACGACCTCGACCCCGACCACGTGCTCCTCACCGACGACCTGGTCACCGGCGACGACTGCTTCTTCGTCGCCAGCGGGATCACCGACGGTGAGCTGATGAAGGGTGTGCACTTCCGGGCCCACGGCGCGACGTCCCAGTCGCTGGTGATGCGCTCGCGGAGCGGCACCGTGCGGCTGATCTCCAGCGAGCACCAGTTCGAGAAGCTACGCGCCCACGGAGCCTCCGGCGCCTGAGAGCGCCCGCCGTACGGCGCGGATCACCGTCGGGTCGACCGCCATCCCCAGGTGCGACGACCGCACCTCGACCGGTGTCGCGAGGGGGTCGATGCACGCGCGCCAGTCGACGATGCCGTCGCGACGGGAGTAGACGGCGGTGAACGCGACGTCGGACGGCAGCGGCAGCCGGCTCTCCTCGAAGCTGGTGCGCGCGCACTCGCCGGCCACGCAGTCGAGCGCCATCACGCCGGGGACGCCGGCCCGGCTGAGCCGGACCAGTGCCTCGAGGCTGCGGGTCAGCGCACCGTGATGAGCCGCCGGCGCCAGCATGGGGCTGCCGAGAGTGACGATGCCGGAGACCAGGTCGGGGCGGCGTACGGCGAGGCCGCGCGCCAGCATGCCGCCGAGGCTGTGACCGACGATCTGCACGCGTCGCCCCCGACGCCACACGATGGACTCCAGCCGCGCCTCCAGCTGGGCGGCCGCCTCGAGCGTGCAGCCGACGTTGGCCCGGATGTGCGAGCGGTACGTGCGGTGGCCCCGGTCGCGCAGGGCGTGGGACAGGATCGCGAGGCTCACGTCGCCGGCCATGAAACCCGGCACGAGCACGACCGGGTCGACGTCGCGGACCGCAGCGTGGCCGGCGTACGGACGGTGGGGACGCGAGATCCGGCGCCCGAGCCGCGACCAGGCGAGCCGTCCGGCCTCGGCGACCACGCTGGCCTCGCGCAGCACCGCCGTGGGGCGGGGTGCGGCGTACCCCTCCGGAAGGAGGAAGTCGGCGACGCTGAAGGTGGCCACGAGTCACGACGTTACGTCCTCCCACCCCTCTCGTGCGTCACCCAAAGGGATCACGCGGCGCGTTTCGCCGAAGGGCCTCGGATAGGTTGGCCGGGTGAGTGCTGGCTCCCCCGCTCCCCCCTCCCCCGAGACGCCGGCGGACTCCGACGTCCCTCGATCCGCGGAGCTGTTCGCACCGGTCGCCTCCGGCATCGAGCTGTGCTACCAGACGTTCGGCGACCCGGCCGGCGAGCCGATGCTCCTCGTGATGGGTCTCGCCACCCAGATGACCTACTGGGATCCCACCCTCTGCTCGATGCTGGCCCGGCGCGGCTACTTCGTCATCCGCTTCGACAACCGCGACGTCGGCCGCTCCACGCGCGGCACGGGACGGGTGACCCGCGGCATGCTGGTGCGGGCCTTCGCCGGTGCCCCGGCACGCGCGCCGTACTCCCTCCACGACCTCGCCGAGGACGCCTTCGGCCTGCTCGACCATCTCGGGATCGACACGGTCCACCTCGTGGGCGCGTCCATGGGCGGGATGATCGTCCAGACGATGGCCGTCGAGCAGCCGGCTCGGGTGCGCTCGCTCGTCAGCATCATGTCGACCACCGGCAAGCACACGGTCGGCTGGATGCACCCACGGCTGGTGCCGCCCATGCTGCGGCCGGCGCGGCCCGGTCGCGAGGCGTACGCCGACGCCAGCGTCGAGATGTGGCAGCTGATCGGGTCGCCCGGCTTCCCGCGCCACGAGGAGCGCACCCGAGAGCTCGCCGGTGAGGCGTTCGACCGCGGCGTCTCGGCCAGCGGAGCCCTACGGCAGATGCTGGCGATCCTCACCCAGCCCAACCGGACGCAGGCCCTGCACCGGCTGCGGATGCCGACGCTCGTCGTACACGGTCTCGACGACCGCCTCGTCCATCCCTCGGGTGGCCGCGCGACGGCGGCCGCGATCCCCGGCGCGGAGCTGCTGCTCGTCGACGGGATGGGTCACGACCTCCCGCCCGAGCTCTACCAGACGCTCGTCGAGGCGATCGCGCGCACGGCGTCCCGGGCCTGAGCACGCCGGGAGCCGGCCGCGGTGTGCGGCCGGCCCCCGGCGAACGGCCTCAGTCGGACAGACGCTCGCCCGTGTCCGAGTCGAACACGTGCACGCTCTGTGGCTGGGTGGTCACGTAGATCGTGTCACCCTTCTTCACCGAGTCGCGGGCGCTGCTGACCCGCACGATCACGTTGCTCGGGGCACCCTCGACGTCGCAGGTGCCGTAGACGAAGCCGTCGGCCCCCAGCTCCTCCACGACCGTCACGTCGATCGGGAGACCACCCTCGCTCTCCGAGACCAGCCGCCACGCCTCGGGCCGGACCCCGACGGTGATGTTGCCGCTCATCTTGCGCTGGGACGTCGGGTCGACCGGGACGTGGTACTTGCCGATCTGGGCCTTGCCGTCGACCGCCTTCGCCTCGATCAGGTTCATCTGTGGCGAACCGATGAAGCCGGCCACGAACAGGTTGACGGGCTTGTCGTAGAGGTTGAGCGGGGTGTCCACCTGTTGCAGCACGCCCAGCTTCATCACCGCGACCCGGTCGCCCATCGTCATCGCCTCGATCTGGTCGTGGGTGACGTAGACGGTGGTGACGCCGAGGTCGCTCTGGAGCTTGGCGATGTCGGTACGGGTCTGCACCCGCATCTTGGCGTCGAGGTTGGACAGCGGCTCGTCCATGCAGAACACCTGCGGGTTGCGCACGATCGCACGGCCCATGGCGACGCGCTGCCGCTGCCCGCCGGAGAGGGCCTTGGGCTTGCGCTCGAGGAACTCGGTCAGCCCGAGGATCTTGGCGGCGTCCTCGACGCGCTTCTGCCTCTCCTCGGACGACACCTTCGCCATCTTGAGGGCGAACGCCATGTTGTCGGCCACGGTCATGTGCGGGTAGAGCGCGTAGTTCTGGAACACCATGGCGATGTCCCGGTCCTTGGGCGGGATGTGGGTGACATCGCGGTCGCCGATGAAGATCTTCCCGTCGTTGACCTCTTCGAGGCCGGCCAGCATCCGCAGGGTCGTGGACTTGCCACACCCCGACGGTCCGACCAGCACCATGAACTCGCCGTCGTTGATCTCGAGGTCGATGCCGGGTACCGCGGGTACGTCCGATCCTGGATACCAGCGCTGGGCCTTCTCGAAGGTCACTGTCGCCATGATGATGTGCTCCCTCCACCGGCAGGTACGTGCCGGACGATCCGTTGTGAAGTGACGCCGCTCACAGTAGGGCCTGCTCCACGCCGTGCCTAGACCGAGTCGAGCTGCGGGCGGGTCTCCTCCTCCCGCACGCCGACGAGCCGCAGGCCGGCATGGTCCGGTCGCCAGGCCACCGCCATCGGGTCGATCAGGCCACCGGCGAACGTCCCCTCCGCGTCCTGGTTGCGGAACGCCAGGAACCGCCAGTCGCCGCCCGGCAGCTGCACCACCTTGCCCACGTAGAGGCGCTCGTCCGTCAGCCTCACCGCACCGTCGAGGTCGATGCAGCCGCCCTCACCCCAAGACGACGGGGACGGTACGGCGAGCGACCACGTCCCGCCTGCCTCACCACGGTCGGCCGGCATCTCGGCACCGAGACAGGAGAACAGCATCACCCAACGCCTCTCGACCCGCTGCACGGAGACCACCTCGGCCCACCGGAAGCGACCGCGCGACTCCGCGAACGGCGGCCCGACACTCCAGCTGACGAGATCCGGCGAGGTGGCGTGGGCGACCGACGCCGTGCCCCCGTCCCTCGTCATGGCGGTCGCGAGGAGGTGCCACCGCCCCTCGTCGTCACGCAGCACCCACGGATCCCGCCAGTGCGTCTCCGGTACGCCGTTCCCGCGCACGGCGTACCACCGGGGGTCCGCTTCGAGCAGCGGCCGGGGATCTCGGGTCCACGCCATCAGGTCCTCGGAGGTCGACACGCCGATGCGCTGCACTGCTCCGCCCTCGTCACGGGACAGTCCGGTGGTGAACATGTGCCACGTCCCGTCATCGGAGCGCACGACCGACCCGGTCCAGGTGGCGAGGTCGTCGAACGCGGGTTCCGGCTGGGGCTCGAGCGCATCCGCCACCCTGGACCACGAGCGGAGGTCCGGCGACACCGCGTGGCCGACCGAGGCGTGGAGATGCCGCAGCTCGGGAGCCCCGAGCGAGCGCGGGGCCTTGAGGAAGAAGCAGTGGAACGACGACCCGTCGTGCACCACCCAGAAGTCCCAGACCCAGTCGTCGTCGAGGTCAAGCACGAGCGGTCGCGACCTTGCCCCGCACGGAGCTCCCGGCCAACAGCTCCATCGGGACCAGCCGGGTCCCGGAGGGGCGGTGAGGATCGAGCAGCAGCTGCACGGCGAGGGCACCCATCTCCCGGAAGGGGAGGCTGACCGACGTCAGGTGGGGCCGGAGCCACAGTGCGAGGTCCGAACCGTCGAACGACACCACGGAGACCTGGTCCGGCACGGCCAGGCCGCTCTCTGCCAGCGCCTCGTAGGCGCCCATCGCCACCCGGTCGTTCATGCAGATGAGCCCGCGCGGCACATGACCCGCCCCGAGCCAGTCCTGGGTCGCGACGTACGCCGTCTCGACCCCCCACTCGCACGGGACGATCCCGGCGACCTCCGCGCCCGCCTCACCCAGGCGCTCTCGCACTCCCTGGAGGCGCAGCGGCCCCGCGATGGCCAGCGGCTCCGGGTCCTCGCCCACGATGAACACGTCGCTGTCGATGCCCGCCCGCAGGAGGACCTCCGCCGCCGTGCGGCCACCGCTCCTCTCGTCGGCCAGCACGGCCGGGGCCGAGCCCTCCGGGTCGAAGCAGTTCAACATCACGGTCTGCGCCCCGCGCAGCTTCGCCGGCAACGGGGTCCGGAGCGCCGTGCGGGTGACGTAGAGGATCCCGTCGACCTGTCGGTCGAGCATCTCGTCGATCAACCGGTCGCGAACCGCGACATCGCCCTCGCTCTCGCCGATGACCAGGAGGAGATCGGCCTGCCGGGCCGCGGCATTCGCGCCCGCCAGCATCGCGCTGGCGAACATGCCGCTGGCGACGAAGTCCGTGATCACGCCGACCGTGCTCGTCTTCGCCGTCCGGAGGCTGCGGGCGTTGCGGTTGGGTCGGTAGCCCAAGGTGGCCACCGCCTCGCGCACCCGGCGTTCGGTGTCCGCTGAGATGCGCATCTGTGCCGAGCGCCCGTTGAGGATGTAGGACGCTGTCGTCGTCGACACACCAGCGCTGGCGGCGACCTCAGCGAGCGTGACCTTGCGCGACCCCGACACCTCAAGTTCTCCCGTCCGGGACCACCCGACGGCGCGCCGCGACGCGCTGGAAGCCCCATCCACGCCGTCCGATCATCGGTGGCGTCGAGCCTTGACAGCGAATTAACCGGCCCGTAATGATCGGGCTGATTCGATTCAGCAAGTGGTGTCTATCACATTGCGGGTGCGGATCGCACTCCCGAGTCGCAGGGAATACCGGAGGAGCAATCAATGAGGAGCCCCGTCATCCGCAGGACGACATTGCTAGGCACGGCACTGTTCACCGCAGCCGCCTTGAGCCTCACCGCGTGCGGTGGTGGTGGAAGCGGCGGAGGCAACAGCAAGACCGTGACCATCTGGTCCAGCCTCGACGCGCCGGTCCAGGCGGGTCTGGAGAAGGCCCTCGTGGCCAAGCTCAAGGCCGACAACCAGGACATCACGATCAAGTGGCAGCAGGTCCAGAACATCAACCAGCTGATCATCACCAAGATCCAGGCCGGTGACACTCCGGACATCGCCATGATCCCGCAGCCCGGCGTCGTCGCCCAGATGCAGCAGCTCGGAGCGACCAAGCCTCTCGACGACGTGGTCGACATGAGCTCCTTGAAGACCAGCATGGTCCCGGGGACCCTGGAGGCCGGCACGATCGGCGGAAAGCTCTACGGCCTCATCGTCAGCGCCAACGTCAAGGGCCTGATCTGGTATCCGAAGAAGCCCTGGTCGCAGAAGGGCTACCCGACCCAGGTCAAGGACATCCCGGCGCTGGAGTCGCTGACCAACCAGATCAAGTCCGACGGCGGCACGCCGTGGTGCGCCGGCGTCCAGGACCCCGGCGGTGCGAGCGGCTGGCCGGCCACCGACTGGATGGAGACGCTGATCATGAAGCAGAGCGGCGCCGACGTGTACAACCAGTGGGTCCAGCACAAGGTCATGTTCGACTCGCCGCAGGTCCAGCAGGCCGCCTCCGAGATGTCGAAGCTGCTGTTCACCAACGGGAACACCCAGGGCGGCCAGCACGCCATCGCCAGCACCAACTGGCAGACGGCGGCCTCCCCGATGTTCGAGAGCTCGCCGAAGTGCTGGATGTACATGCAGGGCTCGTTCATCACCGGGTTCTTCCCCAAGAGCGCCACCAAGAACCTCGACGCCAACGTCGGTGTCATGGGCTTCCCGCCCGCCACCGCAGGCGGCGAGAACCCGGTCGAAGGTGGTGGCGACCTGATGACGATGCTCAACGACTCCGACAACGTGAAGACGGTCGTCAAGGACCTGTCGGAGACCTCGATCGGCAACGACGCCGCCCCGAGCAGCTCGTTCATCTCACCGCACAAGGACTTCAACGTCAGCCTCTACCCCAACCAGGTGACCAAGACGATCGCGCAGTACCTGTACAGCGCGACGACCTTCCTGTTCGACGGCTCGGACGCAATGCCGGCGCAGGTGGGTGCGGGCTCGTTCTGGAAGGAGATGGTCGCCTGGATCGGCGGGCAGGAGGACATCTCGACGGCGCTGAAGAACATCGACCAGAGCTGGCCGAGCTCCTAGTCGAGGTGTGACGAGATCGGGGGCGCGGGCGCGGCGCCCGCGCCCCCGATCCGGCCGCTCAGCACTCCGCGCCGCATCCCCAGCCGAAGGGAGACCACCCCGTGTTGGCCAAGGCATTGACGACTGTGATCACGGTCATCGCCGGTATCGGTGCGGCGTTGCTCGTCTACTGGATCCTCAACTGGATCGCCGAGCTCCTCCCCGGCCGCTGGGAGGACCGCGTCAAGCCCTACCTCTTCATCCTCCCGGCGCTCGGCGCGATCGCGCTGTACCTGATCTACCCCGCGATCCTGACCGTCATCAACAGCTTCAAGGACAACTTCTCTCGCAACTGGGTCGGACTGCACAACTACCGTGTCCTGTTCCAGTCCCACGAGTTCAGACAGACGCTGTTCAACACCCTGCTCTGGATCATCATCGTGCCGGCGGTCACCGTGGTCATCGGGCTGATGGTGGCGGTGCTCGCCGACCGTCTCAGCCCGCAGGGCGAGAAGGCCGCCAAGACCGTCATCTTCCTGCCGATGGCGATCAGCCTGATCGGGGCGGCCACCATCTGGCGGTTCGTCTACGACTTCGAGCCGAAGGGCCAGCCGCAGATCGGGCTCTTCAACGCGATCCTGGGGGTCTTCCACAAGGGTCCCGTGGCGTGGCTCCAGCAGAGCACGTTCCACCTCAACAGCCTGTTGCTGATGGTGATCCTGATGTGGGCGCAGGTCGGCTTCTCGATGGTGCTGCTCTCCGCAGCGGTCAAGGGAGTGCCGGTCGACACCCTGGAGGCGGCGCGCATCGACGGCGCGGATGAGCGCCAGATCTTCTTCCGGGTCGTGGTCCCCCAGATCAAGGGCACGATCATCACCGTGTTCATCACCGTCACCATCGGCGTGATGAAGATCTTCGACATCATCTACGTCAACACCAGAGGCTCCTTCAACACCAACGTGCTCGGCAACGAGTTCTGGAACCAGATCAGCACGTACTTCAACTACGGCGCCGCCTCGGCGATCGTGGTCATCCTGATGATCGCCGTCATCCCGATCATGTGGTACCAGGTGAAGCACTTCCAGGCCGAGGAGGCAGCATGACCAACACGGCCACGACCCCGGCGGCCGCGACGCCGGCGGCGAAGCCCCGCAGGAAGGCGACGCACTTCGACGCCAACCCGGCCAAGGCAGGCTGGATCACCAAGGCGGTCCTGCTGATCCTCTGCCTGCTGTGGCTGGTGCCCCTCGTCGGTTTGTTCATCACGTCGTTCCGGCCCCTGGACGACGTGAACAGCAGTGGCTGGTGGACGATCTTCGTCCATCCGTCGTCGTTGTCCCACCTGACCCTGAACAACTACCACAAGGCCCTGACGGGCAACGCCCACATGGGCCGCGCCTTCATGAACAGCCTGGCGATCGCCCTCCCGGCGACGTTCATCCCGCTCCTGATCGCCTCGTTCGCCGCGTACGCGTTCACGTTCATGGAGTTCTGGGGGCGCGAGGTGCTGTTCCTGACGATCGTCAGCGTGCTGGTGGTGCCGAACTACGTCGCGTTCATCCCGATCCTCAAGCTGTACAAGAACTTCGGGCTCAACGGCACGTTCCCAGCCGTCTGGCTGGCCCACATCGGGTTCGGCATGTCACTGGCGATCTACATCCTGCGCAACTACATGGCGACGCTGCCCAAGACGGTGATCGAGTCGGCCAAGATCGACGGGGCCAGTCACTACCAGACGTTCTACCGGCTGGTGCTGCCGATGTCCGTGCCGGCGATCGCTGCTTTCGCGATCTTCCAGTTCCTCTGGGTCTGGAACGACCTCCTCGTCGCGCTCGTGTTCATCGGCCCCGGTGACAACGAGCCGCTCACGGTGGGACTGACTCACCTCAGTGGCTCGCTGGGTCAGGGCTGGGAGGTCACCACGGCGGGCGGCATGTTGACCATGCTGCTGCCGATCATCGTCTTCCTGGGCCTGCAGCGGTTCTTCGTCCGCGGGCTGACGGCAGGCGCGGTCAAGGGCTGACGCGGCATCCCGTCCTCACGACGACCGGGCGGAAGGCCGTGCCCGGCCGGGCCGTCGTGAGGAGGGCACGCCCGGGAACGCGCGCCGTTCCGTCGTCCCAGAGCCAGGAATCGTCATGCGCTTCCCGCCGCGTGGTCCTCACCTCGGCCTCCCCCTGACCGTCCTCGAGCTGGACGACCGCGGCGACGGCCTGCCGCTCGTCACCTTCACCGGACCCCTCGGCCGATCCGACGCCGGCCGATCCGACGCCGGCCCGTCCGACGACGGCCCGTCCCTGGGTCACGGTCCGGGGATGCCACTGCTGGGTGAGCACGCGCACGCGCTCTTCACCCGACCACATCTGCGCGGGTACCGCCTGGACGAGGAAGGCGGCGCCGGTCGCGCGTGGACGACGTACTTCCGGACCGAGGCGCTCGACACGACGGACGGGCGGCTCCGGCTCACGGCCTCGGACCGCGACGCGGAGCTCGGAGTGGCGCTCGACGTGGAGTCGTTGCCGGGCGGCTCGCTTCGAGCCCGCTGGACGCTGACGAACCACGGCTCGACGAGGTACGTCGTCGAGGGCCTCGAGGTGGTGCTCCCCGTGCCCGACCGCCTGACCGAGGCCCTCGACTTCACCGGGCGGCACGAGCGCGAGCGAACCCCGCAGCGCCGTCCGGTGACCGACGGGCTGTGGCTGCGCGAGGCACGGGGAGGCCGGCCCGGTCTCGACGCCGCCACCATGGTCGTGGTGGGAACCCCGGGGTTCTCCACCACCACCGGCGAGGTGCTCGGCGTCCACGTCGGCTGGAGCGGCAACAGCGTCCTGCGTCTCGAGCGGAGCGCGGCCACCGGCACGACGCTCGGCGGGGGCGAGCTGCTGCTGCCAGGGGAGGTGGTGCTCGCCGGGCAGGAGAGCTACGCGACGCCCTGGGTCTTCTTCGGTTCGGCCGACGACGGACTCGACGGCCTCGCCGCGTCCTGGCACGCCTGGCAGCGCTCCCTCCCGGCGCATCCGGCGACCCAGCCGGTGGTGCTCAACGTGTGGGAGGCGGTCTACTTCGACCACGATCTCGAGCGGCTGAAGGCGATCGCCGACCGCGGAGCCCGGGTGGGTGTCGAGCGGTTCGTGCTCGACGACGGTTGGTTCCGGCATCGTCGCGACGACACCGCCGGCCTCGGCGACTGGTGGGCGGACGAGACGGTCTGGCCGGACGGGCTCACGCCGCTGATCGACCACGTCCACGGCCTCGGCATGGGGTTCGGCCTGTGGATCGAGCCCGAGATGGTCAATCCCGACTCGGACCTGATGCGAGAGCATCCCGACTGGATCCTGTCCGCCGGCCCGCACCGGACCCCGTTGGAGCACCGCAACCAGCAGGTGCTCGACCTCTCGCGAGCCGAGGTGTGGGACTTCCTGTACGGGCGGATGTCGCAGATCCTCCTCGACCACCCGATCGACTACGTCAAGTGGGACCACAACCGGGACCTGCTGGAGGCCGGGTCCGACGCCACCGGGGGCGCACCCTCCGTGCACCGCCAGACGGTCGCCTTCCACGCCCTGCTCGATGCCCTCCGTGACGCGTTCCCCGCGGTGGCCTGGGAGTCCTGCGCCTCCGGCGGCGGCCGGATCGACTTCGGCGTCCTCGAGCGGGTCCAGAGGGTGTGGACCTCGGACATGACCGATGCCCTGGCCCGGCAGCTGATCCAGCGGTGGTCCGTCCAGCTCGTCGCGCCCGAGTATCTCGGCGCCCACGTGTCGTCACCCACGTCACACACCACCGGGCGCACCCTTTCGCTCGACTTCCGGTGCGCCACGGCGCTCTTCGGCGCCTTCGGGATCGAGTGGGACCTGACCGAGCCCACGGAGGACGACCTGGCGCGGCTGGCCGGGTGGGTCGAGCGACACCGCAGGTTCCGTCGCCTCCTGCACTCGGGCCGGGTGGTGCGTCCCGAGTGCTCCGACCCGTCCGTTCTTCTGCACGGCGTGCTGGCGCACGACGGCTCCGAAGGTCTGCTGGCCCACGTCGCGATGGACGAGAGCGCCCACAACCGGGGTGTCTCGGTGCGTGTGCCGGGGCTACCCGGCGAGGAGCTCTACCGCCTGTCCTGGGAAGGCCCCGTCTCCACCGCAGCCGTCAGCATGTCTCGACCGCTGCACCGAGCCGGTCCCACCGGCGGGGAGCAGCTGACGGGTCACCGGCTGGGAACCCAGGGGTTCTGGGTCCCTCGCCGCCGTCCGGAGACGGTGACCCTCACGCATCTGGAACGGGTCCGGGACCCTCGGTAGCCGCACCGCAGCGCGTGAGGAGCAGACTGGGCTGGTGACGCCCGATCCGGAGATCCTCGGCTCCGAGCCGGTTCGGCTCGAGCCTCGGCGTCGTACCGGTCCCGACGCCGGCGACGAGCCGCGGTTGCCGTCGCGGCCCATGCCGCGGTGGCAGCGAGTCACGCTCGCCGTCGCTGCCGTGGGCATCGCGACCGGCTGGTACGTCGACCACCGCGTCGCCCACCACGAGTCCGCATCGCTGGAGCGATGCGACGCGCACCTGCGATCGGTGTCGCGTGTCTACGACACGCGCATGGACTCGATGTTCGAGTACATCAGGCCGTCGCTGAGCCTGGGGACCCGCGCCAACCGGCGTCTGGTCAGCCGGCTGATGGCGCAGCCGGCGCGGCGGGTGCTCCCCTCCGCAACAGCCACCCGGGCGAGGTGCCGGCAGGTGCGCGTGCTGCCGTGGCACTCGTCGAACGTCGCACATCGCGACACGGATCTGGCCTACGCGGCCGCGCTCGTGCAGCGGCTCGAGACGGTCGCCGGCCATCAGGTCGACTTCCGCGCCTACGACCCGCATCTCGCCCGCCTGCGCGCGGCCGCCGGCATCCCGGTCGCGCTCGGGCCCTGACGAGTCGCTCAGTGGCCGGGGACGAGCGCCTCCCGGCGGTCGCCGAGGGACACGGAGGTGTAGAGGTCGTGAGCCCCGTCCTCGCGAGCGGCCTCGAAGTAGAACCGAGTCCCTCCCTGTGGCAGGTGCACCGCCGAGGCGTACCGCAGTGCACCGTCCGACGACGGTGAGGTCGCGACGGGGTTGTCGGGTCCGGCCTCCAGTCGCCCATCGCGCTCCGTCGCCAGACCGGTCACCTCGTGCCAGTTCTGCTCCGCCGTGGCGCGACCGTCGTACAGGACGACGAGCGGGCGCTCCTGGAGCACCGTGGTGACCCGGGTGCCACGGGCATCCCAGCTGCCGGGCGTGGGCGACAGCACGACTCCATGGACCTGCCAGGTCAGGCCGTCGGTGCTGGTCGCGTACTTCGTGGACATGCGATCCTCGTGGCCGAGGTCGGTCAGGGGATGGCAGCAGACCCACATCCGCCATCCCGACTCGTCGACGAGGACCACCGGGTCCTTCACCGCCTCGGTCGCGCTCCCGGGGAGGGTGCGGGTGCGACGCCCCACCGGGAGGTCCTCGGGGCGGTCGGCGTCGACCGCCTCGATCCACCAGTGCTTCGACGAGGCCGTCGCGCACGAGAGGTAGAGACGCCATCCGCCGTCGGGGCGTCTCACCACGACCGGACGCTCGAACGACTCCGCCCCGAAGTCCTGCTGTCGCACCTCCGCCACGTGCTCGAACGCGACGCCGTCCTCGGAGCGGGCGACCACGACCGAGACACCCCTGCCCGCCGTCAGGGGCCGCCGGACGCGGTAGGTGAGGTAGACGGCTCCGTCGACCAGGGTGGCGGTCGGGGCGCCGGCCCAGTTGCCCGGCCCGGCACCGGGAGCGGGTACGACGAGCTCGGCAGCATCGAGACGGGGTACGGCGAGGTCGCGTGCGCTGGGCATCGCCGGCAAGCCTAGGCGACCCACCCGTCACCCGGCCGCGCCCGGAGGGGCTAGTGGGGCCTCAGCCGGCGGCTGCCTCGTGCGGGCTTGCGGGACACGCTCACTCCGCCCATGATCGCGAACCCTCGGACCCTGACCACGGGGCTGTTCGCGTCGATCTCGGCGGGAGTGCGGTCGGACGGCCCGGAGTAGCCGCCCATGATGCCGGTGCCCTCGAGCACCACGTGGGTCTGCGGGTTCACCGTGATGTCGGCGCCGCCCATGATCGCGTTGACGGTGATCACGACCTCCTGCCCGGCGAACTGCGCCTGCCGCATGTCGAGACTGGCGCCGCCCATGAAGGCGACGACGGTCAGGCGCTGCGGGACGATCCACATGCCCTTGCGGTCGAAGCCGCTCATGATGGCGAGGTGCCGCTCCTCGGCCGGGCCGGGCACCACGGGCGACGGAGTGGCCGCGCGGAGGGCGGGCTGGCCGGTCGTCGGCGCCACCGGGAGGTCGAGCGTGATCGGCACCAGGTCGGCGTAGGTGCGGGCGGCGAACGTCGCGTCGAGGCGCTGGTCGAGCTCCTCGAAGTCGATGCGGCCCTCGCCGGCAGCCTCGCGCAGGACCTCGGCGACCCGGTGCCGGTCCTGGTCGGAGATCCTCAGCTGGGACGGGTCCGGCGTGTCCATGGCGCCCACCCTAATCCTCGCCGGTCACGCCCGCCCGTCGCTTGGTGGCCACCACGATGTCGCGGACGATCGCCTGGTCGACGCGGTGCTCGAAGCGGCGGTACGGCTCGGTGTCGAGCGGCTCGAGGCCGGCCTCGGCCAGCACGGCGAGGGTCTCGGCCCGCGGACTGGTGCGGACGTTGACCGCGACGCCGAGGGCACCGCCCGGCCGGAGCACGGTGG
>JBAUWD010000129.1:0-4641 GCA_049583575.1 Nocardioides sp. | reverse complement strand
GCGCCGGCGGCGCGGCGGCGACGATGCGCCCCTTCGTGCCGGCCGGGATGCCGAGGTCGTGGAACAGGTTCTCGGAGGTCGAGTAGGTCTCCTGCGGCTCGTCGAAGGGCAGGTCCAGCGCCTTGTTGATCATCTTCCAGCGGTGGATGTCGGCCCAGTCCACGAACGTCACCGCGATGCCGCTGGCTCCGGCCCGGCCGGTCCGGCCGATGCGGTGGATGTAGGTCTTCTCGTCCTCGGGGCAGGTGTAGTTGATGACGTGCGAGATGCCCTGCACGTCGATGCCGCGGGCGGCGACGTCGGTGGCGACCAGTACGCGCATCTTGTTCTCGCGGAACTTGGTCAGTGCCTTCTCGCGTGCCACCTGGGCCATGTCGCCGTGCAGCGGCGAGGCCTTGAAGCCGCGCTCGGCGAGGTCGTCGGCCACCCGCTGCGCCTGTCGCTTGGTGCGGGTGAACACGATGACCTTCTCGGCGTCGTCGGCCTGCAGGATGCGCCCGATGATCTCGGGCTTGTCGAGGTCGTGCGCCTGGTAGATGAACTGCGCGGTGGCCGGCACCAGCTGGGTGTCGTACGACGACTCGGCCCGGATGTTCATCGGGTGCCGCATGTGGGTGCGGGCCAGGGAGACGATCGCACCCGGCATGGTGGCCGAGAAGAGCATGGTCTGCCGTGTCTCGGGAGTCATGCCGAGCAGCTTCTCGACGTCCGGCAGGAAGCCGAGGTCGAGCATCTCGTCGGCCTCGTCGAGGACCAGCGCGTGCACGTGGGAGATGTCGAGCGACCGGCGGTTGCACAGGTCGATGAGCCGGCCCGGCGTACCGACCACGATGTCGACGCCGGTGCCCAGCGCCTCGAGCTGCGGCTCGTAGGGGACCCCGCCGTACACCGTGAGCACGCGGAGGCCGAGGTCCTCGCTGGCCAGCGCCAGGTCGCTGCTCACCTGGAGCGCGAGCTCACGGGTCGGAGCGACGATCAGCGCCTGCGGCTTGCCCTGGGGCAGGTCGGCGTACGCCGGGTCGGTCGGGACCACGCTGCGCTGCAGGACCGGGATGCCGAACGCGAGGGTCTTGCCGGTGCCCGTGCGGGCCTGGCCGATCAGGTCGGTGCCGAGCAGGGCGACCGACAGGGTCATCTCCTGGATGGCGAAGGGGGTGGTGATGCCGCCGCGCTCGAGCGCGTCGCAGATCTCGGGGAGCACCCCGAGCTCTCGGAAGGTCGTCACGATGTGGTGTCGCTTTCAGTTCGAGCCAGTCGTCGTCAGTTGCGGCTGACCCAGGCTCAAACCGTTGCGTCTGCCGCGCACATGCTCACGGCGCTCGTGGACCGAGCGCGCGTCCTCACCGCTCCTGCGGGGACCACCCCAGTCTATCGGTAGCGTGTGCCCATGACGGAATCCGGGCCGCAACCGGACGCCGAGGACCAGCTGGTCCTCGACGACGCGGACTACCGGCTCGCGGTGGTCGACCTGCTCGGCGCGATCGCGTACGGCGAGATGTCGGCGTTCGAGCGTCTGGTCGACGACGCCAAGCTCGCGCCGTCGCTGCGCGACAAGGTCGAGATGGCGGCGATGGCGAGCCTGGAGTTCGGTCACGTCGGCCGCCTGCACGACCGGATCCGCGAGCTCGGCGCCGACCCCTTCGAGGCGATGGCGCCCTTCGAGTCGGCCATCGACCTCTTCCACGCCCACACGGCCCCGGCCGACTGGTACGAGGGCCTGATCAAGGCCTACGTCGGCGACGGCATGGCCTCCGACTTCTACCGCGAGATCGCGGCCTACCTCGACGCCGAGACCCGTGACGTCATCATCGCCTCGCTCGAGGACACCGGGCAGGCGGACTTCGCCGTCCGGCACATCCGCCAGGCGATCGACGACGACCCCAAGCTCGCCGGGCGGCTGGCGCTGTGGGGCCGGCGCTTGATGGGCGAGGCGCTGACCCAGGCTCAGCGCGTCGCCGCCGAACGCGACGCGCTCACCGCTCTGCTGGCCGGCGGCATCGACCGTCCGGGTCTCGACCTCGCGGCGATCGGGCGGATGTTCACCCGGATCACCGAGCGGCACGCCGACCGGATGGCCGAGCTCGGCCTCTCGGCCTGAGACGTCTCAGGCGCGCTTGCCCCGGCCGGTGATCGACGCCGCGCCCGTCACCAGCACCGCCGCGATCGCGACCTGCCAGATGTGGCGCCACCAGTCGAAGCCCGAGGTGTTGTAGTCCCAGATCCCCTTGTAGATGAAGTTGCCGATCAGGATGCCGAGGATGCCGCACACGACGGTCAACCAGAACGGGATCTGGTCGCGGTCACCGGGGGCCACGAGCTTCCCGAGCAGTCCGATGATCACGCCGCCGATGATCGTCCACAGAATCAGACCCATGTCAGATCCGTCCTTCCCCATCAGTTCGTGCCGTACGGCGCCGAGACCGGTCGCCGACTCGTTCCATCATGGCGCGCCCGAGGTTGGCACGACCACCGCGGACGGCTCGGGGCCTCAGCCGCGGAAGCCGACCTGGCCGGTGACGCTTGTGCCGATCTCGAGGTAGGCGATGCCGGCCGACGGGACGAGCACTCGCCGGCCCCGGCTGTCGGTCAGGGTGAGCAGGCCCTCGGAGGAGACCGCCTCGACGAGGCGTGCCTCGATCTCCTCGGCCGTGTCGGGGGTGTCGATGACGAGCTCACGCGATGCGTGACGCACACCGATCTTGACTTCCATGGGGTTCCTTTCGGGGGTGGCGCTGTGCCACCGGGTGGGTCTGTGGGCGGTCAGTGGTCGTCGGTGAGGGGGTAGCCACGGATGCCACGCCAGGCGAGACCGCTCACCAGCTCGACCGCCTGCGCCTGGTCGATGCCGGCCGCCTCCGAGATCCAGAACCTCGCGCTCACCTGGGCCATTCCCACGAGCGACACGGCCAGCAGCCGCGAGGCCTCGCCGGGGAGCCCGGTGTCGTCGTGGATCACGTCGGCGATCATCGCCGCGCACTCGGTGGTCACCCGCTCGACGTGCTCGCGGACGGCCGGCTCGCTGGTCAGGTCGGACTCGAAGACCAGTCGGAACGCACCACCGTCGGCCGCGACGTAGGCGTAGAAGGCCGCCATCGCGGCGGCCACGCGGGTCTTGTTGTCGTGGGTCGCGGCCAGGGCCTGCCGGCAGTTGTCGATGACGTCGTCGCAGGCGGCGTCCAGCAGCGCCAGGTAGAGGTCGAGCTTGCCCGGGAAGTGCTGGTACAGCACCGGCTTCGAGACGCCGGCGCGCTCGGCGATGTCGTCCATGGCGGCCGCGTGGTAGCCCTGCGCCACGAACACCTCGAGGGCGGAGTCGAGGAGCTGGACGCGACGCTCCCGCCGCGGGAGCCGGCCGCCCCGGGGCTTCTGGTCAGTTCTGCCCACGCTGGCACCCTACTGGCCCACTGCGCGCGTCCGGATGACGGACGCGCGCGCCCGCGCCGTGCCCGGTGGGGAACATGGAAGGCCCGCGTCCTGTTGACCAGGGTGCGCCATGAACCCGCCTACCTCCAGGAGTACGACGTGTCCTTCCCGCCGCTGGTCGAACCGGCCGCCGAGCTCACCTCGGACGAGGTGCGCCGCTACAGCCGGCACCTGATCATCCCCGATGTCGGGATGTCGGGTCAGAAGCGGCTGAAGAACGCCAAGGTGCTCGTCATCGGCGCGGGCGGGCTCGGCAGTCCAGCGCTGCTCTACCTCGCGGCGGCCGGCGTCGGCACGCTCGGCATCGTGGAGTTCGACGAGGTCGACGAGTCCAACCTGCAGCGCCAGATCATCCACGGGCAGTCGGACATCGGTCGGCCCAAGGCCGAGTCGGCGAAGGCGTCGATCGCCGAGACCAACCCGCTCGTCCAGGTGGTCGTCCACGACGAGCGCCTCGACAACGACAACGTGATGCGGATCTTCGAGGGCTACGACCTGATCGTCGACGGCACCGACAACTTCGCCACTCGCTACCTGGTCAACGACGCGGCGTACTTCATGAAGATCCCCTACGTGTGGGGTTCGATCTATCGGTTCGACGGCCAGGCCAGCGTGTTCGCACCCACCCTGGGCGACGACCTGCCGTGCTACCGCTGCCTCTACCCCGAGCCGCCGCCGCCGGGCATGGTGCCCAGCTGCGCGGAGGGCGGGGTGCTCGGCGTGCTGTGCGCCAGCATCGGGGCGATCCAGGTGACCGAGGCCATCAAGCTGCTCACCGGGATCGGCGACCCGATCGCCGGGCGCCTGATGATCTACGACGCGCTGGAGATGGAGTACCGCAAGCTCAAGGTCCGCAAGGACCCGCACTGCGCGCTGTGCGGCGAGCACCCGACCGTCACCGGTTTGATCGACTACGAGACGTTCTGTGGCGCCGTGTCCGAGGAGGCGGCCGAGGCCGCCGCCAGCTCGACGATCTCGGTGACCCAGCTCGAGCACCTGCTCAAGGAGCGCGACAACGGCGAGCGCGACTTCGTGCTGGTCGACGTCCGCGAGCCCAACGAGTACGAGATCAACCGCGTCCCCGGCTCGGTGCTGATCCCCAAGGGCGACTTCCTCAACGGGTCTGCCCTGGAGCGGCTCCCCGAGCTGACCGGAGGGTCCAAGCCGGTCGTCATGTACTGCAAGACCGGGGTGCGGTCGGCCGAGACGCTGGCGATC
>JBAUWD010000128.1:0-1511 GCA_049583575.1 Nocardioides sp. | reverse complement strand
CGAGCTGCTCCGGCTGTGGGCCTGGGAGCAGCTCACGCCCAGCGAGATCGCCACGGTCCTCGGGACCACGCCCAACGCCGTGGGCATCCGCCTCCACCGGGCCAAGGAGAGGTTGCGGGCCGAGCTGCGAAAGGCCGACGGCGCTGACGGACATGAGGACGTGACGGAGGGGAGGGGCCCATGAGCGCGTACGACGACGACCACCTGGTGGCGCGGCTGCGTGCCGCCGACCCCGCCTCCTCGCTCCCACCGGCCGACCCCGGCGAGGTCGCCCAGCTCCTGGAGGTTGTCATGTCCGACACGACCACGCGCACCCCCGAGTCCCGCGAGAACGGCACCCACGACCGCAGCCCGCTCACCTGGCTGGTCGCGGCCGCGGCCGTGGCCCTGATCCTGGCGTCCGGGGTGTTCGCCCTCGTCAACCGCGACCACGACGCGACCCCGTCGGCCGGGCAGACCGTCACCCAGCTCGACCTGCCCGCGTCGCACGGTCGCTGCGAGCCGCCGAACGTCGGCGTCCTCCGGCTGCAGACCATCGCCTTCCGCGGCACGGTGACCTCGCTGGACTCCGGGACCGCGACCTTCCGGGTCGAGCACTGGTTCAAGGGTGGCCCGACCGACCTGGCCCGAGTCTCCGCGCCGCCGTCGCAGCTCTCGTCGCTGGTGTCGGCGGTCAGGCTCCGCGTCGGTGGCTCCTACCTCCTCGCGGCCCACGACGGGATCGTCACCGAGTGCGGCTTCACCGGCCCCGACACCGGACGCCTCGCGGCGCTCTACAGCCGGGCCTTCGCCGGCTGACCGGGCAAGCCCCACGGGGCGGTGGGCCTGCGGCGGCGGGCCCACCGCCCGCATCGTCTGAGAGGCTGGCGGTGTGGAAGGTCTCGTGCTGGCGGCCGGCGCGGGCCGTCGCATGGGTACGCCGAAGGCACTCGTCAGCGACGACCGCGGGTCCTGGCTGGTGCGTGGCGTCACCACCCTGCGGGCCGGCGGCTGCCGCCGCGTCACCGTGGTACTGGGCGCGGAGGCGGAGCGGGCCGCCGCCCTGCTCGCCGCACTGCCGGAGCCGCCGCGCGTCGTCGTCGCCGAGGACTGGGCCGAGGGGATGGGTGCCTCGCTCCGCGCCGGGATGCTCGCGCTCACCGACTCCACCGACGGCTCGGTCATGGTGTCCCTGGTCGACCTGCCCGACCTCGTGCCCGCGGTCGTGGCCCGGGTGTTCGCGGCGGCCGGCGGGCCCGGTGTGCTCGCGCGGGCGTCGTACGACGGCGTGCCGGGGCATCCGGTCCTGCTCGGTCGCGACCACTGGCCCGGCATCCTGGAGTCCGCTGGTGGAGACCGGGGCGCACGCGACTACCTGGCCGGCCGCGACGTCGTACTCGTCGAGTGCGGTGACCTCGCCTCCGGCCGCGACGTCGACACACCGGAGGGGTAGTCCCTGACGAGATGGCTGCGATTCAGCCCGATCCACCGCCATCTCGTCATGGACTACCCCTCCGACTCCCATCCAACCT
>JBAUWD010000127.1:0-7308 GCA_049583575.1 Nocardioides sp. | reverse complement strand
GCCGAGCAGTGCGGCCAGGTGGCGGGCCGACCGCTCGGCCGATGTCGCGGTGAGCCCGGTGCGCAGCACGCTGGTCATCTGGGTCGCCGTGTGCAAGGTGCGGAACGTCGCCCGGTCAGCCTCGGTGCCGAGGTAGCCGGGACGCAGGACGCGCCACCATGGCATGGGCACAGAGTAGGGCGATGCGTGTCACACTGCCGCCGTGAGCACGCAGGCCCGCGCGGCCAAGGGCCCCCGGGCAGCGCCGACCCTCGAGGAGGTCGCTGCTCGCGCAGGCGTCTCGCGGGCCACCGCGAGCCGCGTACTGCGCGGTGACAAGAAGGTCAGCGAGCACGCGCGCACCGTCGTGCTCGAGGCCGCTGATGCGATCTCGTACGTGCCCAACCTCGCCGCGCGATCCCTGGTCACCGGGCGCAGCGACTCGATCGCGTTCCTCGTCGAGGAGAGCGAGGAGCGGATGTTCGCCGACCCGTTCTTCCTCGGCATGCTGCGCAGCGCCCAGGAGACGGTCGCCGGCGCCGGGCTCCAGCTCGTCTTCACGGTGATGAACCGGCCCGAGGACCAGGCCCGCTTCCTCGCCTACGCCGCAGGCGGGCACGTGGACGGCGTGCTCCTGCTGTCGTTGCACGGCCGCGACCGGCTGCCCCAGCGGCTCGAGGCGCTCGGCGTTCCGACCGTGCTGAGCGGCCGGCCGCTGAGCGGTCGACGCAAGCTCTGGTACGTCGACGCCGACAACGTCGGCGGCGGCGAGCTGGCCACCCGGCACCTGCTCGAGTCGGGTCGTGCCCACGTGGGCACCGTGGCCGGACCGCTCGACATGTGCGCCGGCCAGGACCGGCTGGCCGGCTACCGGTCCGCGGTCGAGGCCGCCGGGCTGGCCTACGACGAGAGCCTGGTCTCCGTGGGCGACTTCACCTCCGCCGGCGGCTACGCCGCGACCCTCCGGCTGCTGGAGCGGCGCCCGGACGTCGACGCGATCTTCGCGGCCTCGGACCTGGCCGCGTTCGGTGCGGTCCGTGCGCTGCAGGCGCAGGGACGGCAGGTCGGCGGCGACGTGGCCGTCATCGGCTTCGACGACATCCCGGCGGCCGCGGAGCTCCACCCGCCGCTGTCGACCGTGCGCCAGCCGATCGCCGAGCTGGGCACGGCGATGACCAGGCTCCTGCTCGCGCGGATCGACGGGCACGAGGCCGGCAGCCGTCGAACCGTCCTGCCGGTCGAGCTGGTGCTGCGCGAAACCGCCTGATCCACAACGGTTCCGCCTGATCCACAACGGTTCCGGGCCTTCGGGGCCCCAGTCCCTTGACAGCGTGACGCACGTCACCCATGCTTGCTGCCCAAGCGTGAGAGCGCTCTCACAGAGTCGGGAGACTCCCGCTCTGTACGGCGAGTTTCAGGAGGATCCCATGCGCAGAAGTTCCAGGAACCGCCAGCGGACGGCCTCGTTCGTGGCCCTCGCGGCGGCCGGCGCACTGGTGCTGGCGGGCTGCGGCGGTAGCGGCTCGTCGTCCGGCACCACCACGACCGCAGGAGGCGGGCCCTGCGGCACGACCGCGGACACGACCGTGACGGTCGGCCTCTTCGGAACCTTCGGCTTCAAGGAGGCGGGTCTCTGGGACGCCTACCACAAGCTCTGCCCCAACATCACGATCAAGGAGGACGACGTCGAGCAGTCCGCCGACTACTGGACCCGCCTCAAGACCCGGCTCGCCGCCGGCAACGGGCTCGACGACGTGCAGGGCATCGAGATCGGCTTCGTGGCCGACGTCGTGCAGAACCACGCGGACCAGTTCGTGAACTGGAACACCGTGCCCAACGCCGCCGCCGACAAGGCGGAGTTCTTCCCCTGGAAGTGGCAGCTGGCCAGCACCGCCGACGGCAGCGACACGGTCGGGCTCGGGACTGACACCGGCCCCGAGGCGATCTGCTACCGCAGCGACCTCCTCGAGAAGGCCGGTCTGCCCTCCGACCCGAAGGTCCTCGCCAAGAAGTGGAGCACGTGGGACGACTTCATCAACTTCGGCAAGCAGTACGAGGCGTCGACCACCAAGCAGGCCGGCTCCCACTTCGTCGACTCGGCCGCCAGCGTCTTCTCGACGGCCGTCTACCAGGGCACCGAGGCCTACGACAACGCCGACGGACAGCCCGACGTGCAGAACAGCGACGGCGTCCAGAGCGCCTGGAAGTACGCGACCCAAGCGGCCCAGGACGGCATCACCGCGGGGCTCTCGCAGTTCACGACCCCGTGGAACAAGGCGTTCTCCAACGGCGCCTTCGCAGCGCTCGCCTGCCCCACCTGGATGATGGGCTACATCCAGGGCCAGGCCGGTGACGCCTACGCCGGCAAGTGGGACATCGCACCGGTGCTGCCGGGCGGCGCGACCAACTGGGGCGGCTCGTGGCTCGGCGTGCCGACCGCGGCCAAGAACAAGGACGCCGCGATCGCGCTGGTCGAGTGGCTGTCGGCCAAGCAGCAGCAGGTGACCATGTGGAGCCAGGGCGGGCACTTCCCGTCGAACTCCGACGCGGCCGCTGCCCCGGCCGTGGCGAACGCGAAGAGTGCCTACTTCAGCAACGCACCGGTGGGTCAGATCTTCGGTGACATCTCCTCGAAGATGAAGATCCCGCCGATCGGTCTCTACGACACGCAGATCCAGCAGGCGTTGACCACGCAGCTGACCAACGTCGAGACCAAGGGCACGTCTCCGGACGCCGCCTTCAGCGCGGCCCTGGACGCGATCAAGCAGGTCACCGGCTGACCGACCACCGGGCCACCGACCTACCTGCGCTGGTCGGTGGCCCGGTCTCGCGTCGTGGCGACCGTCGCGTCGTACGCGCGAGAATCCCGCTGAGCCCGTCCTCTCCCACGAAAGGCGCCCATGACCGTCCTCCAGCAGTCGGGTCGTGGCACCGGTGTCGTGGCGGAGCCCACCCGCTCACGCCGCCGGCACCGGCTGCCCGGCAGCCGGATCGCCTACGTCTACGTGCTGCCGTTCTTCGTGGTGTTCCTCGCCTTCAGCGTCTACCCCTGGCTCGACACCGCGTGGGTGTCGCTGCACGACACCCGGCTGTCGACGTACCACCAGTCGAACTTCATCGGCCTCGACAACTACCGCAACCTGTTCACCAACAAGTTCTTCTGGAACGCGTTCCGCAACACGATCTCGATCGGCATCATCTCGACCGTCCCGCAGCTGTGCATGGCCCTCGGCATCGCGCACCTGCTGAACTACCAGGTCCGCGGACGCACGTTCTTCCGGGTCGCGGTGCTGATGCCGTACGCGACCAGCCTGGCCGCGGCCACCGTGATCTTCACCGAGCTCTTCGACCCCAAGCTCGGCATGGTCAACTGGCTGCTGCACACCGCGCACCTGCCGACGGCCGACTGGCAGGGCTCGAAGTGGCCCTCGCAGATCGCCGTCTCCGCGATCATCACCTGGCGATGGACGGGCTACAACGCCCTCATCTACCTGGCCGGCATGCAGGCGATCAACACCGACCTCTACGAGGCGGCGGCCATCGACGGGGCCGGTCGATGGCGCCAGTTCCTGCACGTGACCCTGCCGGGGCTGAGGCCGACCATCCTCTTCACGATCGTGATCTCCACGATCGGTGCGGCCCAGGTCTTCGGTGAGCCGCTGCTCTACCACAACGGCCTTCCCGACGGCGGCACGTCGAACCAGTACCAGACCCTGGGCCTGCTGATGTACCAGCAGGGCTGGGCCAACGACCGGCTCGGGCTCGCGTCCGCCACGGCCTGGACCATGTTCCTCATCATCGTCGCCGCGGTGCTGCTCAACCTGTTCCTGGCCAGGCGCCGGGAACGAGCCGGGCTGGGCCGCCACCAGCGCCGACGGCGCACCGACGTCCTCGGTTCGGCCGCACCGGAGGTGAGGGCGCGATGAGCTCCTCCGGAGTCACGATGCGCGGCACCTGGGTGACGTACGTCGTCCTGATGCTGGTCGCCCTGCTGTCGGCGTTCCCCCTCTACTACACGGTCGTGATGGCCTCGCACACCAACGCCGAGATGGCCGCCAGCACCCCGCCACTGCTGCCGAACAGCTCGATCTGGCACAACATGCACACCGCGCTGCAGCTGGCACCCCTCAACCACGGGCTGGTCAACTCCGTGATCGTCTCGGGTCTGGTCACGCTCGGGACCGTGTCGCTGTGCACGCTGGCCGGGTTCGCGTTCGCCAAGCTGCGCTTCCGCGGGTCCAACGTGCTGCTCGGCCTGTGCATCGCCACCATGATGGTGCCGCTGCAGATGGGCGTGATCCCCCTCTACATCCTGATGTCGAGGCTCGGCCTGGCCGGACATCTCTCGTCGGTGATCCTGCCCACCCTGGTCACTGCGTTCGGGGTGTTCTTCATGCGCCAGTACATCTCCAGCGCGGTGCCGGACGAGCTGATCGAGGCGGGCTGGATCGACGGGGCGACGCCGTTCCGCATCTTCTGGGCCGTGGTCGTGCCCGCGGTCCGGCCGGCGATGGCGGTGCTGGGGATGCTGACGTTCCTGATGTCGTGGAACGACTTCTTCTGGCCGATCATCGCGCTCAGCTCGCAGAACCCGACCATCCAGGTCTCGTTCCAGAGCCTGGCCACCGGCTACGCGCCGCAGCAGTCGATCATCATGGCCGGCACCCTCTACGGCACCCTGCCGGTGCTGATCGTCTTCGGAGTCCTCGGTCGTCACATCGTCGGCGGCATCATGCAAGGAGCGGTCAAGGGATGAGCCCCACCGATGCACATTCGCGGCCCGCCCCGAAGCGCTTCCCCGACGGGTTCGTCTGGGGCACCGCGACCGCGGCGTACCAGATCGAGGGAGCCGTGTCCGAGGACGGGCGGCTGCCGAGCATCTGGGACACCTTCTCCCACCGGCCCGGCAAGGTCGCCGGAGGCGACACCGGCGACGTGGCCTGCGACCACTACCACCGGTGGCCCGAGGACCTCGACCTGATGGCCTCGCTCGGCATCGCGTCGTACCGGTTCTCGGTCGCGTGGGCGCGGGTGATGCCCGACGGTCGCTCGGTGAACCAGGCGGGGCTCGACTTCTACCGGCGGCTGGTGGACGGGATGCTCGAGCGCGGCATCGCGCCGTTGATGACGCTCTACCACTGGGATCTCCCCGAGGCGCTGGACGAGGACGGCGAGAGCGGGTGGCTCTCGCGCGACCTGCCCGACCGCTTCGTCGACTTCGCGCTCGTGCTGGGCAAGGAGCTCGGCGACCGGGTCTCCGCGATCACGACGCTCAACGAGCCGTGGTGCTCGGCGTTCCTCGGCTACGCGACCGGTGAGCACGCGCCGGGCCGTACGACGCCCGCGCTGGCCTACCGGGCGGCGCACCACCTCAACCTGGCGCACGGTCGGGCCGTGACCGCGCTGCGTGACGTCCTGTCGCAGGGCGCCGACCTGTCGGTGACGCTCAACCTCCACCAGGTCGTCCCCGCCTCCGACCGTGAGGAGGACGTCGCGGCAGCCGAGCACGTCGATCTCATCGCCAACCGGATCTTCCTCGACCCGATGTTCGGTGGCGGCTACTCCGAGGGCCTGCTGAGCACCGCCGCGGGACTCACGGACTGGTCGTTCGTGCGGCCCGGCGACGAGGCGGAGATCGCCGCACCGCTCGACTCGGTGGGCATCAACTACTACAACCCGGCCACGATCCGGGCGCGGTCCGGACCTGGCCGGACCTTCCCGGGCAGCGACCGCGCCGCCCACGCCCAGACCACCGCCCCCCGCACCGTCATGGACTGGCCGATCGTGCCGTCGGGCCTCACCGACCTGTTGCTGCGCACCCAGCGCGACGTGGCGCTGCCCATCCGGGTCACCGAGAACGGCATGGCCGCCCCCGACATGGTCGTCGACGGTGCCGTGCACGACGACGACCGGATCGCCTTCCTCCGCGACCACCTCGGCGCCGTACACGCCGCGATCGAGCAGGGCGCGGACGTCCGCGGGTACTACGTGTGGACCCTGCTCGACAACTTCGAGTGGGCCTGGGGCTACGACAAGCGCTTCGGGATCGTGCGGGTGGACCGGTCGACCCAGGAGCGGTTCCCCAAGGACTCCGCCCGGTGGTACGCCGAGGTGATCCGCCGCAACGGCCTCTGACGCGCGCTCAGCGGAAGTCGATCAGCAGCTCGTCGTCGGGGTCGTCGGGCGACGCCTCGCCACCCTCGCTCGCGCTCGAGGAGGCCGGGCGGTCGAGCACGGTCGCTCGGAAGCAGCGGCTGACATAGGGGAGCTGCATGCCGTCCATGCCGCGGCCGAACCCGTCGTAGAAGGCGACCACCTCGGCCAGCTTGGCGGCCCGGGCCGCCTCGTCGAGCACGGCGATGTTGGAGCGCGAGAGCACGAGGTCCTGGATGCTTCGACGGTCGATGACCTGCCAGTGGCTGAACTCCTCCTCCTCGACGAAGCCGAACAGCTCGCTGAAGATGAGGGACTGGGCCGGGTCGCGCAGCTGCTCCTGGGTGCCGATCAGCGCACCGAGCCGGCGGACCCACGGGATCTTCTCGTTGCGTTGGTTCCACACCAGGGCGACCCGGCCGCCGGGCCGGAGCACGCGGGCGATCTCGGGCAGCGCCCGGTCGAGGTCGAACCAGTGGAACGCCTGCGCGGCGACCACCGCGTCCACCGACGCGTCTGCGAGCGGGATGTCCTCGGCGCCGGCGACGGCGGTGCGGGTGCCGGGCAGGTGCTCCTCGAGCAGGGTGAGCATCGCCGGGTCGGGGTCGGTCGGGTGCACGTCGTGGCCGAGCTCGACCAGGACGCGGGTCAGCTTGCCGGTGCCGGCGCCGAGCTCGAGGACGCTGCGCGGCTGGTCCCCGAGCATCCAGCGCACGGCCTCGGCGGGGTACGACGGCCGCCCGCGCTCGTAGGCCTCGGCCACGCCGCCGAAGGAGTGTGCCCAGTCGGGCTGTCCCTCGCCGGTGGTCGGCGTCTCCTCGTCGGTCATCGGGACCGAGGCTACCCGTCCGGGAGGCGGTCTCCGAGCACTCACTACTGTGCCGGTCGTGGAGACTCTGGCCGTCGCCGAGCAGCTCGAGGGAGTGGCCTCGGCGTTCGCCGCCACCCGCGACGGGATCGACACCATGCTGCGCGACCGCGGGCTGCGCCGGACCTCGTCGGACCTCACGGCCGAGTCGTTGCTCCGGGGCGCGCACGCGAGCGCGGTGCTCGACGGCTCGGGCTCCTCGCTCGAGGAGGTGCGCGCCGGCGACGGCGACGAGATCGCCCAGGCGTCGCTCCGGGTGTCCGTCGAGCTGATGGGCCTGGTGCCGGTGCTCCGGCGTGCCCCGGCGC
>JBAUWD010000126.1:0-4912 GCA_049583575.1 Nocardioides sp. | reverse complement strand
GGCTCGGGCCGCCCGCGACCGAGGAGCACGCGGCGGAGGGCGCCGGGTGGGCCGACGCGTTCGCCGCCACACCGACCAGCGCCGAGGCGACCAGCGCGAGCAGGGCCGCGCCGTAGGCGAGGATCGGGCCCCGGCTGGCGCCGATGGTCTTGAGAGGGGAGAGCCGTCGATCTCGCACGTCATCGCCTTCCGTCGGCACAGCAGTTGCGCCGACACTGCTGCCCGCGCGCCGGGGTGTCAACACCCGATTGAGGGGAAAGAACCGGGTGAAGGGGAGCCGCTCAGAGGTCGAGCTTGTAGCCGAGCCCCCGGACCGTCACCAGCAGCGAGGGGTGGGAGGGGTCGGGCTCGAGCTTGGCGCGCAGCCGCTTCACGTGTACGTCGAGGGTCTTGGTGTCGCCGACGTAGTCGGAGCCCCACACCCGGTCGATCAGCTGACCGCGGGTCAGCACCCGACCGGGGTTGCGCAGGAACATCTCGAGCAGCTCGAACTCCTTCAGCGGCAGGCGTTGCGGCTCGCCGTCGACGGTGACGACGTGACGCTCGACGTCCATCCGCACCGTGCCGGCCTCGAGCGTCATGGGTGCCAGGTCTGGCTCGGTGCCACGGCGGAGCACGGCGCGGATCCGGGCGACGAGCTCGCGCGGCGAGTAGGGCTTGGTGACGTAGTCGTCGGCACCGAGCTCGAGGCCGACGATCTTGTCGACCTCGTCGTCCTTGGCGCTCACCATGATCACCGGGACGCTCGACACCGCGCGGATCTGGCGGCACACCTCGGTGCCCGGCAGCCCCGGCAGCATGAGGTCGAGCAGCACGATGTCGGCGCCGTTGCGCTCGAAGTCGGCCAGCGCGTCGGGGCCCGTGGCGGCCAGCGCGACGTCGTACCCCTCCTTGCGGAGCATGTAGGAGAGCGCGTCGGCGTAGCTCTCCTCGTCCTCCACGACCAGGACTCGCGTCATGCGGGGTCCCGGTCGAGCGGTGGACGGGGCGCGGTGGGCGGGGTCATGCGTACTCCTCCTGTCGCGAGCGCGGAAGCGCCAGCGTGAATGTCGAGCCCTGGCCCTCGAGGGACCAGACGCGTACGTCGCCGCCGTGCGTGGCCGCGACGTGCTTGACGATCGAGAGCCCGAGACCGGTGCCGCCGGTGGATCTGTGACGGGCCGGGTCGATCCGGTAGAAGCGCTCGAAGATGCGGTCGAGCTCCGCGTTGGGGATGCCGATCCCCTGGTCGACCACCGAGATCTCGACCATGTCGTCGGTCGCCTTGGTCGAGACCAGCACGGTCGAGTCGGCGTCCGAGTACGTGACGGCGTTGGCGATCAGGTTGGTGACCGCGGCCGAGACCTGCTCCTCGTTGCCGAAGATGTGCAGCCCCGTGGTGCCGCCGGTGACGACCGAGATGTTCCGGCTGGCCGCGTCCATCACGGTGCTGTCGACCGAGCGCTTGACGACGTCGTCGACGTCCACCACGTGGGGCGTGTCCAGCGGCTCGTCGCCCTGGAGCCGCGACAGCTCGATGATCTGCTGCACCAGGCGGGACAGGCGGTCGCTCTCGGTGAGCATCCGGCCGGCGAAGCGCACCACTGCCTCCGGGTCGTCCGAGGCGTCGGCCACCGCCTCGGCCAGGAGCTTGATCGCACCGACCGGGGTCTTGAGCTCGTGGGAGACGTTGGCGACGAAGTCACGGCGGACCGCCTCGACGCGACGCTCCTTCGTGCGGTCCTCGACGAGCGCGAGCACGAGCCGCGAGCTGAGCGGGGCGACGCGCGCGGTCACGGTGCGGGGCTGGCCGCTGCGACGCGGCAGCACCAGGTCGGCCTCGCGGATCTGGCCGTCGCGGCGCACCTGCTGGATCAGGTCGGCCAGCTCGGAGGAGGCGAGGCGGGAGCTGCGCACCAGCCCCAGCGCATGCGCGGGCGCCGAGGCCTTCACGACCTCGTCGTCGTCGTCCACGACCACGGCGCTGCTGCGCAGCACCGAGAGCACGGTGGCCACACCCGCCGGGAGCCGGCGTTCCTCCGTGGGGGTCACCGCCTGCTGCTGGCGCTCGCTGACGTGCCACGCCAGGACCGCGCCGCCGGCGACGACGGCCCCGATGAGCGCGGCGAGGAACGCCTGCGTCGTGGGGCTCACAGACCGATGGTACGGCGCGCGTCATGTTGCGTTCGCCCACGCGAGGCGCCCGCGCCGACTGTTCATGCCGCGTTCACCGGCCCGCCCCAACTGGTCACCTTCTGCGCCTACGGTGGGGGCATGCGCGAAGCCTTCCACGAGCAGCTCGACTCGATCTTCCAGGACCTGGCCGAGATCTGTCAGGAGGTCGAGACGTCCGTCCGCCTGGCCACGCAGGCGCTGCTGAACGGCGACGCCGAGGTGGCCGAGCAGGTGATCGCCGCGGACGACAAGGTCGACCGCGCCCGCGAGCGTGTCGAGGACACCGCGTTCAGCCTGCTCTCGCTGCAGCAGCCGGTCGCCGGGGACCTCCGGGTCGTGGTGTCCGCCCTGCGCATGGTCAGCGAGCTCGAGCGGATGGGCGACCTCTCGGTGCACGTGGCCAAGATCGCCCGGCTGCGCGTGCCCGAGATCGCCGTACCCGAGGCGGCCCGCAAGACGGTCGCGCGGATGGGCGAGGTGGCCGAGGACATGGTCCGCCGGGTGTCCGCGGTGATCACCGAGCGCGACGTCGAGGCCGCGATCGAGCTCGGCCGCGACGACGAGGAGATGGACCAGCTCCGCCGCACGTCGTTCACCCAGCTGCTCGGCGACGACTGGGAGCACGGCGTCGAGGCGGCGGTCGACATCGCCCTGCTCGGCCGCTACTACGAGCGGATCGCCGACCACGCCGTGTCCGTGGCCAACCGCGTGGTGTTCGTGGTGACCGGTCAGTACCCCGTCGCGACCGAGGCCTGACGCCGAGTCGGCACAAAGAGACACTCAGATCACGCCGAGTCGGCGCAAACAGACACTCAGATCACGCCGAGTCGTCACGTGCCGACTCGGCGGTGCGTGCTACCGGCCCTGGTTGGCGACGGCTGCGGCGGCCTCGGCGGCGGCGTCGGGGTCGAGGTAGCGCCCGCCTCTGACCGTGGGCGCCAGGTCGTCGTCGAGCTCGTAGACCAGCGGCATCCCGGTGGGGATGTTGAGCACGGCGATGTCGTGGTCGCTGATGCCGTCGAGGTGCTTGACGATGCCCCGCAGGCTGTTGCCGTGCGCCACCACCAGCACGGTCTGTCCGCTGCGCAGGTCGTCGGCGATGGGACCGCGCCAATGGGGGAGCATCCGGGCGATGACGTCCTCGAGGCACTCGCTGCGGGGCAGCTCGTCTCCTAGCCCGGCGTAGCGCACGTCGTGGGCCTGGGAGAACTCGCTGTCGTCGTCGATCGGCGGCGGGGGTACGTCGAACGAGCGGCGCCAGAGCATGAACTGCTCCTCGCCGTACTGCTCGAGGGTCTGCTTCTTGTTCTTGCCCTGGAGCGCGCCGTAGTGGCGCTCGTTGAGGCGCCAGCTGCGGCGGACCGGGATCCAGTGCCGGTCGGCGACGTCGAGGCTCAGCACCGCGGTGTTGATCGCGCGGCGCAGCAGCGACGTGTGGACGACGTCGGGGAGGATGCCCGCGTCACGCAGCTGCTCGCCGCCGCGCAGCGCCTCGGCCCGGCCCTGGTCGGACAGGTCGACGTCGACCCAGCCGGTGAAGAGGTTCTCGGCGTTCCACACGCTCTCGCCGTGGCGGAGCAGGACCAGTGTGAAGGTCATGAGCTCGACGACGCGAGCGGCGTGGAGCTCGGCGACGGCTTGGTGTGGTCGAGCCCGGCCCATTGGCCGCTGTCGGACACGACGGGTACGTCGATGAGTGCGGACTCGCCGTCGTCGAAGGTCAGCGTGAGGGAGACGTAGCCGCCCGCGTGGAACGTGCCGGTGACCGGGATGCCGCCGGCGGCCGCGAGGCTGACCATGCCGTTGGCCGCGACCGCTACGGGCTGCACGTCGACCTGACCCACCGCGGTGCCGTCGCCCTTCATGCCGGTGAGGCTGACGACCTTCGTCTGGTCGTTGTTGACCAGTGTCGCGATGAACGTGCCGGCGTTGTCCTGCTTGCTGACCACGACGGCGTTGAGCACGTTGACGGTGCCGTCGCGGTAGTTGGCGGACGCGGTGATGTTGTTGATGCGATCGGTCGGGTAGTTGAACCCGCAGGCGGTGAGGGCCGCGGTGGCCGCCAGGCTCACGGTGCCGATCGCGAGAGTCCGTCGCAGTTCCACGGTCGACACACTAGCGGTCTGCGGTTCGGGTCATTGAGACAGCCCGACCGTGCTGCCGACGACCGCGACGGCGACCCCGACGACCACGCAGCAGGCGATCGTGACGGCGAGCAGGCGAGGCGCGCCGACCCGCAGCGCGAGCCGCAGGGGGAGGTGGCGACGCCCCGCCTCGTTGTCGTCGACCAGACCGGGCAGCGAGGTGAGGACGTGCACGCCGACCCCGAGCACCGCCACGGCGACGGTCATCGCCACGGTCGGGGGGTGGCCCTTCGCGCCGCCCCCCCAGCCGCCGTACGAGAGGTACGCCGGGTAGAGGGCGAACGCCACCGCCCAGGGCAGCCAGGACAGCAGGCCGTTGCGCAGCCAGCGGTTGCCGAGAAGGGCGACCAGGAGGGACAGCAGGTAGGCGAGGCCCGCGGTGATGCCGCTCGACAGCGACAGCGGTACGACGAGCAGTACGGCGCACGCCAGGGCGAAGGTGAGCGTCCCGCGGTCGAGGGTGCCGGCGGCGAGGGGCTTGTCCGCGCGTCCGGCCGCCCGGTCGGCGGACTCGTCGACGAGGTCGTTGTCCCAACCCAGCAACGCCTGGCCGACGAGGACCGTCAGCAGGACGAGCCCGACCTCGCGGGCCGCACGGCCGGAGACGGCCGCGG
>JBAUWD010000125.1:0-4750 GCA_049583575.1 Nocardioides sp. | reverse complement strand
GGCCGGCACCGCCGTCGAGCCCCACGAGGTGTCGGCCACCGGCCGGGTCCGCGAGGTCGTCTACCTCGGACCCAGCACCCACGCGATCGTCGAGCTCGACGCCGGCCCTCGCCTCACCGTGTCGCGCCCCAACAGCGGAGGCTCCGCAGACCCGCCGCTCGAGGCCTCGGACCGTCCGGTCGCGGTGGTCTTCGACCGGGGCTCACTGATCTCACTCTCGGGCCAACACCACGAAACCCAGGAGAAGTCATGATCACGCGCACGCGATCCCTCGGCGCCCTGCTCGGTGTCGCCGCCGTCGCTCTGGTGGCGGCGTGCGGCTCGTCGGGCTCGAACACCGCCACCCCGGGTGCGGGGAGCTTCACGCCACCGTCGGTCCCGATGCAGCAGTCGATGGGGGCGATGGAGGGCTCGGTCAACATCCTGGCCTGGCCGGGCTACGCCGAGGACGGCTCCAACGACCCGAAGGTCGACTGGGTGACGCCGTTCGAGCAGCAGACCGGCTGCCAGGCCCACGTGAAGTACTTCCCGACCTCCGACGACGCGGTCAGCCTGATGAAGACCGGCGACTACGACGTCGTCTCGGCCTCCGGTGACGCCTCGCTGCGGCTGATCGCCTCGGGAGACGTCGCGCCGGTGAACACCAAGCTGATCAAGGACTACGGCCAGATCGAACCGTTCCTCAAGGACCGCCCCTGGAACAGCGTCAAGGGCCAGATGTACGGCGTGCCCCACGGCTGGGGCGCCAACCTGCTGATGTACCGCACGGACGTCGTCAAGCCGGCGCCGACCAGCTGGGTATCCGTCTTCGACCAGTCCTCGAAGTACCACGGCAAGGTGACGGCGTACGACTCGCCGATCTACATCGCCGACGCAGCCCTCTACCTGATGAAGACCCAGCCGGGCCTCGGCATCAAGGACCCCTACGCGCTGGACCGGTCGCAGCTCGACGCCGCGGTCACCCTGCTGAAGAACCAGCGCACCAACGTCTCGGAGTACTGGTCGGACTACCTCAAGGAGGTGCAGGCGTTCAAGACCGGCGACTCGGTGATCGGCACCACCTGGAAGATCATCGAGCAGACCGCTGCCGGCGAGAAGGCTCCGGTGAAGGCGATCCTGCCGTCCGAGGGAGCCACCGGTTGGTCGGACACCTGGATGATCAGCTCCAAGGCCCAGCACCCCAACTGCGCCTACGCGTGGATGTCCTACATCACCGAGCCGAAGCCGCAGTCGGAGGTCGCGCAGTACTTCGGCGAGGCCCCGGCGAACGGCCGGGCCTGCCAGCTCACGGGCCAGGCGTTCTGCAGGGCCTACCACGTCAAGGACGAGAGCTTCGCCAACAAGATCTGGTACTGGACCACGCCGATCTCGCAGTGCCTCGACGGTCGCACCGACACCCAGTGCACCGACTACGGCGACTGGACCCAGGCCTGGACCGAGATCAAGGGCTGAGAGTTGGCGGAGCCGACTGTCGAGGCCGCACCCCCCGCCCGGACCGGGCGGGGGGCGCTGCTGAGCCGCTCCGGCGGGCTGCGCACGGGGCTGCTCCTCCTGCCGCCGATGCTGTGGCTGGGAGTGGCCTACCTCGCGGCCCTCGGCGCGTTGTTCGTCACCTCGCTGTGGGGGCAGAACGACTTCACCGGCCAGATCGAGCGGGTCTGGACGTTCGACAACTACCGCACGCTGTGGGACATCCCGGTCTACCGGACCATCGCGTTGCGCACGGTCGGGATCGCCGCGCTCGTCACGGTCGTGGACGCCGTGCTCGCCTTCCCGATCGCGCTGTACATGGCGAAGGTCGCCTCGCCCCGCGTCCGACGACTGCTGGTGATCGCGGTCCTGATGCCGCTGTGGGCGTCGTACCTGGTGAAGGCGTACGCCTGGCGCGGGATGTTCTCCGACGGGGGGCTGATCGACTGGCTCGGCAGGCCGGTCGGCCTGCACTCGCCCGGGTACGGCCTGGTCGCCACCACGATCACGCTCGCCTACCTGTGGCTGCCCTACATGGTGCTGCCCATCTTCGCGGGGCTGGAGCGCGTGCCCGACTCGCTCCTCGAGGCGTCGGGCGACCTCGGGGCGGGCGGCCTCACGACGGTACGGCGCGTGGTGCTGCCGATGGCGTTCCCGGCCGTGGTCGCAGGGTCGATCTTCACGTTCTCGCTGTCGCTGGGCGACTACATCGCGGTGCAGATCGTCGGCGGGGCGAGCCAGCTGATCGGCAACGTGGTCTACGCGAACGTCGGCTCGGCCAACAACCTGCCGTTCGCCTCGGCGCTGGCGACCGTCCCGGTCGTGGTCATGCTCGGGTACCTCGCCGCCGCACGGCGCACCGGCGCCCTGGACAACCTGTGAGAGGCGCCCGGTGACCATCTCCGGACGGCTGCGCGCCGTGCTCCGCCTGACCACCGCGGTCGTGCTGGTGATCGTGTACGTGCCCCTGCTGCTGGTGCTGGTCAACTCGTTCAACGTCGACCGCACGTTCACCTGGCCGCCGAGCGGGCTGACCCTGCACTGGTGGCAGGTCGCGGCGCACAGCTCGGGCGCACGGCACGCGCTGCTCACCAGCGTCGAGGTGGCGTTGCTCGCCACGGCGATCGCGCTGGTGCTGGGCACGCTCGCGGGCCTCGCGCTGCGTCGTACGCACTTCTTCGGGCGCAACGTCGTCTCGCTGCTGATCATCCTGCCGATCGCGCTGCCCGGCATCGTGACCGGGATCGCCCTCAACAACGCCTTCCGGACCATGCTCGGTCTCGACCTCGGCTTCCTGACGATCGTGGTCGCGCACGCGACGTTCTGCATCGTCACCGTGTTCAACAACGTGCAGGCCCGGCTCCAGCGGCTCGGCAGCTCGCTCGAGCAGGCCTCGGCAGACCTCGGCGCCGGGCCCCTGCGGACCTTCGCGCTGATCACCTTCCCGATGCTGCGGTCGGCGCTGCTGGCCGGCGGGCTGCTCGCGTTCGGGCTCTCGTTCGACGAGATCGTGGTGACCACGTTCACCGCGGGGCCGCAGGTGCAGACCCTGCCGATCTGGATCTTCCAGAACCTCTTCCGGCCCAACCAGGCGCCGGTGGTCAACGTGGTGGCGGCGGTGCTGGTGCTGGTGTCCGCCGTACCGATCTATCTCGCGCAGCGTCTGTCGGGCGACACCGTGTCGGGAGCCACGGCGACGCCCTGACACGCCCGCCGCGGCGGCTCGGACCTCACCCGCGTCGCAGCATGTGGCGGGAGCGCCACAGTCCGGGTGACGCGCCGTGCGCCCGCTTGAAGGCGCGGCTGAACGCCTCCTCCGCGTCGTACCCGACCCGGCGGGCGATCGCCGCGACGCCGAGGTCGGTGGAGGCGAGCAGGTCCTCGGCCAGGTGCATCCGCCACTCGGTGAGGTAGCGGATGGGCGAGCGGCCGAGCACCTGCCGGAACCGCTCGTCCAGGCCCGAGCGGGACACGGCCGCCTCGCGGGCGAGGTCGGTGACCGTCCACCTCCGCTCCGGGGCGGCGTGCAGCGCGGACAGCGGCGGGTTGAGCACCGGGTCGTGCAGCGCGGCCAGCCAGCCGTGGTTGGCCGCCGGCGCCGTCGCGAGGTGCTGGCGCAGCACCTCGACCAGCAGCATCTCCGGGAGCCGCGAGCTGATCGCGTCGGGACCGAGCGGGGAGGAGTCGGCCTGGGCCAGGGCGAAGTCGATGTTGGCGCGCACCCGGTCGGTGCCGGTCGAGCCCTCCGGCCGGACGACGAAGGCCGGCGGGAAGACCCGGAGGGCCGGGTCGAAGAGCACGTCGTCGCTGTGGAGGTACCCGCACACGACGTCGGTGAGAGCGCCGTCCCGCCCGTGTCGGAGCAGCGGCATCCGGGGCCACGGAGGGGGTTGCAGGAACGTCATCAGCGGGACCGGCTCGCTCTCCCCCACGCCCCCCATGCTGTGCTGGTCGCCGTACGGCAGGACGATCACGTCGCCGGTGGAGGCCCAGTGCCGCTCCTCGCCGTCCACCTGGATCCAGCAGGTGCCGCTGGAGACCAGGTGGAAGAGGATGACCCGGTCGGTGCCGGGCCTCAGGATGTCGGCCGTGGCCGGTCCGGAGAGGGACTGGTAGGCCCACGGCTCGCGGTACTCCGCACGCAGGAAGACCGCGCCCTGGAGACGCAGCCGCTGCAGGGCGGAGTCGAGCGCGTCCGGAAGGAAGGGGCTCGAGGGGTTCCTGGCTGCCCGATCAGTCGCCCCGGTCGCCCGGTCATGGCCGGCGGGCGGGCGCTGCACGAGGCTGATCGTGACACAACGAGAGGCGTTGTGCCTTCGAGCAAGGAGCACGAGCACGGCGTTGTTCATGGATGTCCACACGACGGGTGGCCCGGTCGGGCTGTCCGACGTGTCGCAGGCGCACGCCGCCGACCTGGCGACGTCATGGATCCGACGACGAAGGAGCCGGGCACGACGCTCGTCGTACCCGGCTCCTGCCCGGGTGGTCGCTCGGGACGCTCAGGCGGCGGGGCCCTTGGTGCGCACGTCGGCGACGTGGCTCATCGCCTCGCGCAGCTCGCCGAGCCAGTCGTCCTCGTGCTGGGCGACCAGCCGGACGCACCACGCCAGCGCGTCGGCACGCGACCGCGCCACGCCCGCGTCGACCAGCGTGTCCAGCACCTGGCGCTGCGGCTGGCGCAGCCGGGTCATCGTCGGCGACGCGAGGTGGGTGAACAGCTCCTCGTGGTCGCCGATCCGCACCCCCCAGCTGACCGTCCGCTCGTAGCGCCGCTGCGCCT
>JBAUWD010000124.1:0-6320 GCA_049583575.1 Nocardioides sp. | reverse complement strand
GCGCCCTGACCACGGCGTCCGGGCGGACCGACGAGTGTCCGGACGCGGCGTACTCTCGAGAGACGAGGTATCTGTGCGATCAGGAGGTCGTCATGGAGGTCCTGGCTGTGGTGGTCGTCATCGTCCTGGCCCTGGCAGTGGTGGCGTGGCTGGCGAGTGCGAGGGTGGTGCGTCAGATAGAGCGGGGTGTGGTGTTCCGGCTGGGTCGGGCGCAGAGCACCGTACGCAGCCCGGGTCTGACCATGCTGGTCCCGGTGGTCGACCGGATGACGAAGGTCAACGTGCAGGTGATCACCATGCCGGTGCCCGCCCAGGAGGGGATCACCCGCGACAACGTGACCGTGCGGGTCGACGCGGTCGTGTACTTCCGGGTCGTCGACCCCTGGCGGGCCGCGGTGGTCGTCGAGGACTACCGGTTCGCGATCCTGCAGGTGGCCCAGACCTCCTTGCGGTCGATCATCGGCAAGAGCGACATGGACGACCTGCTGTCCAACCGGGAGAAGCTCAACGAGGGCCTCGAGATCATGATGGACAGCCCGTCGGCGGGCTGGGGGGTGGAGATCGACCGGGTGGAGATCAAGGACGTCGCGCTGCCGGAGTCGATGAAGCGCTCGATGTCGCGGCAGGCCGAGGCCGAGCGCGAGCGCCGCTCGCGCATCATCACCGCCGACGGTGAGCTGCAGGCGTCCGCGAAGCTCTCGCAAGCCGCGCAGGCGATGAGCGCGACACCGGCGGCGCTCCAGCTGCGGCTGCTGCAGACCATGGTCGAGGTCGCCGCGGAGAAGAACTCCACGCTGGTCCTGCCGTTCCCGGTGGAGATGCTGCGCTTCTTCGAGGCGGCCGCGCGCGGCGAGGCGGTCCTGCCGCAGGCTCCACGCGAGGCCGAGGTCGAGGCCGCGCCCGAGGCCACGCCCGAGGCCGTGTCGGAGCCCCTGCTGCGGACCGATCGGCGATCGGCGAGGGCCTCGGGCTAGCTCCGGCTAGAACAGCCGGTCCTCCGCCGGGTCGAGGCCGCGCAGCGCGTCGTAGTCGACGACGGCGCAGGCGATGCCACGGTCGGTGGCGAGGACCCGCGCCTGGGGCTTGATCTCCTGGGCGGCGAAGATCCCGCGGACCGGCGCGAGCAGGGGGTCGCGGTTGAGCAGCTCGAGGTAACGGGTGAGCTGCTCGACGCCGTCGATCTCGCCGCGGCGCTTGATCTCGACGGCGACGCTCGCGCCGCCCGCGTCTCGGCACATCAGGTCGACCGGGCCGATCGCGGTCGGGAACTCGCGGCGGACCAGCGTCAGCCCGTCGCCCAGCGTCGACGGGTGCTCGGCCAGGAGCTCCTGGAGGTGCCTCTCGACGCCGTCCTTCTGCAGCCCCGGATCGACGCCGAGCTCGTGCGCGGTGTCGCTGATCACCTCGTCGATCAGGATCCGGAGGGTGTCGTCCGGCCCCTTCGAGGTGCCCCGCGAGGTGACCGTCCACAGGGCGACGCCCTCGTCGGTGGTGCCCTCCTGGAGCGTGCACGGCGGCGACATCCAGTTGAGCGGCTTGTAGGAGCCTCCGTCGGAGTGCACGAGCACCGAGCCGTCGGCCTTGATCATCAGGACCCGGGTGGCCATCGGAAGGTGGGCGGTGAGGCGCCCGGCGTAGTCGACCTGGCAGCGCGCGACCACGATTCTCACGAGGCGCGAATCTACAGGGGCGGGAGTCCGGCACGGTGCGGCAGACTCCTCGCATGCCGGAGCGGGTGCTCGTCGTGGGCGCCGGTGTGATCGGCCTGAGCTGCGCGGTGCGGCTGCTCGGGGCCGGCCACCGCGTCGACGTGCTGGCGCGCGACCTGCCGCTGGAGACGACGTCGAGCGTGGCCGCCGCGATCTGGTACCCCTACCTCGCCCTGCCGCGGGACCGGGTCGTCGCCTGGGGGCGTGCGACGTACGACGAGTGCGTGCGGCTGGCCGGGGTCGAGGGATCCGGCGTGGTGATGCGCCGCGGCACCGAGCTGCTCCGCGAGCGGACGCCCGATCCCTGGTGGGTCGAGGCGGTGCCCGCCCTCGAGCGGGTCGCGCCGCGCGCGCCGTACCACGACGCGTGGTCGTTCGTGACTCCGGTGATCGAGATGCCGGTGTACCTGGCGTGGCTGGCGGGCCGCGTGCGGGACGGTGGCGGGACGATCACCCGGATGGCGATGGCGCGGCTGCCGGAGGGCCCGCTCGTCGTGAACTGCTCGGGTCTGGGCTCCCGCGGGCTCGCCCAGGACACCACGACGACACCGGTCCGGGGGCAGGTCGTCGTCGTCGAGCAGATCGGGCTGCGGGAGTGGTGGCTGGCCGACCAGGGCCCGACGTACGTCGTACCGCGGAGCGCGGACATCGTCCTCGGTGGCACGGACGACGCAGGGGAGTGGGACCGTCGGCCGTCGCCGGAGGTCGCCGAGGACATCGTCCGGCGCGCCACCGACCTGGTCCCGGAGCTGGCCCCCGCGCGGGTGCTGCGGCACCAGGTCGGGCTCCGGCCGGCCCGTCCCGCCGTACGGCTGGAGCGCGTGGGTGACGTGATCCACTGCTACGGCCACGGCGGCGCCGGGGTGACCCTGTCGTGGGGCTGCGCGGACGAGGTGGCGTCCCTGGCGAGATGACGGCGTGGGAGGATTCGGTCCATGAGCAGCACCGCGCCGGAGGGCGCCACGCCAGCATCCGCCCGGGAGTTCACCACCATCGGCGTGGTCGGCCTCGGCACGATGGGCGCCGGCATCGCGGAGGTCTTCGCCCGCAACGGGTTCTCGGTCGTCGGCGTCGAGCTGAACGACGAGGCGGTCGAGCGTGGCCGGCAGCACCTCGAGCACTCGACCGGCCGAGCCGTCGCGCGCGGCAAGCTGACCGAGCAGGAGCAGCAGGCGCTGATGGGTCGGGTCTCCTACACGACCAGCCTGAAGGACCTCGTGGACGCCGACTTCGTGGTCGAGGCGGTCGTGGAGTCGCTCGAGGTCAAGAAGTCGATCTTCCGCGACCTCGAGGGCGTCGTGAAGCCCGAGACGATCCTGGCGACGAACACCTCGAGCCTCAGCGTCACCGAGATCTCGACCGCGAACCTGCATCCCGGCCGGGTCATCGGCGTCCACTTCTTCAACCCGGCGCCCGTGCAGAACCTCGTCGAGATCGTCCGGACCGTGGTCACCGAGCCGGACGTCCTCGACGACGTCAAGACGCTGGTGGGCCGGCTGGGGAAGAACCCCGTGGTCTGTGGCGACCGGGCCGGCTTCATCGCCAACACCCTGCTGTTCGGCTACCTCAACCACGCGGCCTCGATGTACGAGGCACACTTCGCCTCGCGCGAGGACATCGACGCCGCCATGCGCTTCGGGTGCGGCTACCCGATGGGCCCGCTGGCGCTCCTCGACCTGATCGGCCTCGACACGGCGTACGAGATCCTCGACACGATGTACAAGCAGGGCCGCGACCGGCTCCACGCCCCGGTCCCGATCCTCAAGCAGCTGGTGACGGCGGGCTTCCTCGGTCGCAAGACCGGCCGTGGCTTCTACACCTACGAGGGCCCCGACAGCTCCACCGTCGTGGCCGATGCGCACACGCCGAGCGCCGACGACCGGCCGCGGCTGGTCCGGCCGATCTCGCGCATCGGCGTCGTCGGCACCGGCACGATGGCCACCGGCATCGTCGAGGTCTTCGCCAAGGCCGGGTACGACGTGACCTACGTCGGCCGCTCGGCAGCACGGGTCGACGCGGTCCGGGCGGCCATCGAGCGCTCGCTCGACAAGGCGATCCAGCGCGGGAAGCTCGAGGAGGAGGTCAAGCCCGAGGTGCTCGGTCGTCTGACCGGCACGACCAGCCTCGACGACCTCGGGGACGCCGACCTGGTGCTCGAGGCCGTGGCCGAGGACCTCTCGGTGAAGACCACGCTGTTCGAGAACCTCGACGAGATCTGCAAGCCCGGCGCCATCCTGGCGACGACCACGAGCAGCCTGCCGATCATCGCCTGCGCGACGGCGACCGGCCGGCCGCAGGACGTCATCGGCATGCACTTCTTCAACCCCGCCCCGATCATGCGGCTGGTCGAGGTGGTCTCCACGGTGACGACCTCAGACGACGTCCGCGAGACCGTGCTGGCACTGTGCGAGAAGGTCGACAAGGTGGCGGTGTCCTGCGGCGACCGGGCCGGCTTCATCGTCAACGCGCTGCTGTTCCCCTACCTCAACGACGCCGTGAAGATGCTCGAGGCGCACTACGCCACCGCCGACGACATCGACACCGCGATGAAGCAGGGCTGTGCCCTGCCGATGGGTCCCTTCGAGCTGCTCGACGTGGTCGGCAACGACGTGTCGCTGGCGATCCAGCGCGAGCTCTACCTCGAGTTCCGCGAGCCCGGGTTCGCTCCGGCGCCCCTGCTGGAGCACCTCGTCACGGCGGGCTACCTCGGCCGCAAGACCAAGCGCGGGTTCCGCGACTACTCCTCGTGAGCGTCCGGCCTCACTAGGGTCGGGCCATGTCGACCAGCCGGCTCGAGGCCTTCAGTGACGGCGTCCTCGCGATCGTCATCACCGTGATGGTGCTGGAGCTGAAGCCGCCCGGGCACCCCGACCTGCACTCGCTGGTCCACGACTCCGGGCTGGGCCTGCTCACCTACGTGCTGAGCTTCATCTACATCGGGATCTACTGGAGCAACCACCATCACATGTTCCAGATCTGCAACTACGTCGACGGGTCGGTGCTCTGGGCCAACCTGCACCTGCTGTTCTGGTTGTCGCTCTATCCCTTCACGACCACCTGGGTGGCCGAGAGCGACCTGAAGCAGACGCCGACCGTCGTGTACGGCGTGAACCTGCTCGCCGCCGGCGTGGCCTACTACCTGCTCCAGATCCGGATGACCCAGATGCCCGAGGGTGGCGAGCGGCTCCGCGAGGTCGTCGGCGACGACCTCAAGGGCAAGCTCTCGCCGGTGATCTACGCCTCGGGCATCGCGCTGGCCTTCGTCGAGCCGTGGCTGGGCGCGATCCCGTTCGTCGTCGTGGCCCTGATGTGGCTGGTGCCCGACCGCCGGGTCGAGCGCTACCTGCAGACCCACCGGGAGCTGAGGGACTGACCGGCTGACTGACTGACTGACTCCGCCCTGGCCGCAAGCGGCTGCGGCGCTCCTGAGGTCGTTCCGCCCCGGACCGCCCGGCCGAAACGACCTCAGTCGAGACAGAACTCGTTGCCTTCGGGGTCGGCCATCACGAGGTGGCCGTGGCTCATCGGCGGCTCCGGCTCGAAGCGCTGCAGCCGGGTGGCTCCGAGCGCCACCAGCCGCCCGCACTCGGCCTCCAGGGCCGCCATCCGCTCGTCGCCCTCGAGCCCCGGCGCCGCCCGGATGTCGAGGTGGAGGCGGTTCTTGGCCGTCTTGCCCTCGGGCACCTTCTGGAACCACAGGCGAGGTCCCTGACCGTCCGGGTCGACCGCGGCGGAGGCGTTGTTGCGCTGGTCCTCGGGCACGCCGAAGTGGTCGAGCGCCTCCTCCCAGGTCGCGAAGCCCGGGGGAGGGGAGTCGTAGCGGTAGCCGAGGGCCTCGTTCCAGAACCCGGCCAGGCCGTTCGGGTCCGCGCAGTCGAAGGCGACCTGGATGGTGCGGCTCATGCGGACTCCTGGTGTCGCAGGTAGAGGTCTCGGAGCAGGCAGATCTCGGCCCCGTGGTGGATCATCTCGCGGTTGATGTGCAGCACCAGCGCCGCCAAGGGGTACGCCGCGAACGGCCCCTCCGCGTCGCCGCAGGGCCGGGCGAGTCCCTCGTCCCCGAGGGCCGCCACACCCGCCGACCACGCGGCGTACTGCTCGTCGAGCTGGGCCACCGCCTGGTCGGCGGTGCCGGCGTAGGACCAGCTGTCGTAGCCGGCCGGCGCCCCGCCGAAGTGGCTGGCGGTGCGGGCCGCGAGGCAGCCCACGATCACGTGGGCGAGCCGCCAGGCGATCGTCGTCACCGGGGCGGGCTCGGGATCCGGGACGTCGTACTCCATGACGAACTCGCCGGCGCCGGCGGTCCGCCAGCTCGTCGGGATGCCCCGTCGCCGCAGGCTCCAGCACCCGGGCACCGGCTCCCAGAGGTACTCCTCGTCGCTCAGGCCGGCGAGGCGAGGGCGAAGGAGATGCTCCCAGTGCCAGGTCAGCTGCGCGGCGAGCTCCGCGTTCCAGTCGACGGTGGTCACGCCGTGACTTCGGGCTCGGCCGGCTTCCAGGCCTTCAGGAACGGGAGGTCGGGCAGCCCGTCGCGGGCCGCGACGAGGGCGTACATGGTGGCGCCGTCGATGGTCTCGCGGATGATGTCGCCGTGCCCGGCGTGCCGGGCCA
>JBAUWD010000123.1:0-3714 GCA_049583575.1 Nocardioides sp. | reverse complement strand
GCCCACGGACGCGAGGAGACCTACCAGACCGACCTGACGTGGGACGTCGTGCCGGACGAGGTGCGGGCGCTGACCGCCCGCGTCGCCGAGGACATCGACCGCGAGGGCCGGCCGGCGGCCAGGGTCGGGATCAAGGTGCGCTACCGGCCGTTCGTCACCGTCAGCCGGTCGTTGACCCTGCCCGCTCCGACCGGTGACGTCGCGGCGCTGGCCGACGCCGCAGTCTCGCTGCTCGACCGCGTCGAGCACGACCGCCCCGTGCGACTGCTCGGCGTCCGACTGGAGATGGTCGAGCCGGAAGGGGGGTACCTGCGGTGACGCGCGACTGGAACGAGTGCCACCAGCAGTACGACGACGCGGCCTCCTCGCCGAGCCGGCGGCCGGACGAGGTACGCCGGCTGCCGGGCTCGCGGCAGCCGGTAGTCCGGACGACCCAGGTGGGCACAGGGTCGACGTCACGGCGGGTGCGCGGGGCCGTTCGTGTCCGTGTGCTTCCGGGAGGTCGCGTTCGTCAGGCCTGCCGAAGCGTCGTTCCGGGTGGGCCTGATCCGCCTCGGCCAGGGGCTCGGGGGGCAGCGTGCGGAGCGCCTGCCGAGCGGCTCTTCGGCTTCGCCACCTGACGGATCCGCGGTCGACCGCAGCCGGTCTCGAGGTTCCCCAATATGGGGGACGCCCTCCCCGCCACCGGGTCTACGGTCAAGTGACACACCGTCCGGGAGGTGCCATCACTGGGGGGCGTCATGAGTTCGATCCGGCACGGATTTCGCGTTGGCACACTCGCCGGAGCAGCCGCCCTCGGCATGGTCACGAGCTTCATGGCGTTCGTCCAGAGCGCCGAGGCCGCGACCACGAACGTCGTGATCAACGAGATCATGTACAACCCCCCGTCCGGCCTCGACGGTGACGAGTTCCTGGAGCTCGCCAACCCGGGATCGGTCAGTCAGGACCTCTCGGGCTGGTGCTTCACCAGCGGCGTCACCCTCTGCATGCCGGCCGGGAGCTCCATCGCCGCCCACGGCTATGTGGTGGTGGGCGAGGACGCCGTCGAGTTTCAGAAGGCATATGGCTTCAGCCCGGCCGCCGTCTACACCGGCAAGCTCTCCAACAGCGGAGAGACCGTGACCCTGACCGACGGCGGCGGTGTGGTGGCGGACTCCGTGACGTACGGCGAGAGTGACCCCTGGCCCACGAAGCCCGACGGCACGGGGCCCTCACTCGAGCTGATCGACCCGACGCTCGACCACAACGACCCGCTGAACTGGGCGGCCTCGACGGCAAGCTCGGGGAACACGATCCGCGCAGCGAACTCAGTCGCCCGCAGCACCGGCCTCACCCCACGGATCACCGGCGTCTCGGCCTCACCCCAGCAGCCGGCCGCCAACCAGGCCGTGTCCGTGTCGGCCACGATCACCGGGTTGACGGGGGCCACGATCTTCTACCGCACCGACTTCGGTGCCGAGCAGAGCAAGCCGATGACGTCGGGGGGCGGCGACTCCTTCACCGCGTCCCTGCCGGGCGTCCCGGCCGGTCATCTGCTGCGATACCGCATCCAGGCCACCAACGCGGCCGGCACGGGGAGGTTCCCTCGCGTCGACGACACGATCACCTACCAGGGCGTCGTGGCCGCCGACGGGATCACCAGCGCGATCCCCGAGCTCCAGTGGTTCATCAGCGACGCCGACTACAACCAGATCACCCAGAATCCGACCCAGTCGATCGACAAGCCGGCGGTGCTGGCCTACAACGGGGTCGTCTACGACAACGTGACGGCCGGCATCCACGGCAACGTCTCTCGTACCGCGCCCAAGCCGAACTGGCAGTTCGTGATGCCGAAGGACCACGACATCGACCTGCCGGGACTGGCGACACCGGTCGACAACTTCCTGATGCAGTCCGAATGGGCCGATCACTCGCACGGGCGTTCGCAGCTCTCGTGGGAGACATATCGCGAGTCCGGGAGCGTCGACACCCAGGCGTTCCCGATCCGCACCCAGCGCAACGGCAGCTTCCAGGGCCTCTACACCTACCAGGACCAGTTCGACGGCACCTGGCGCGACCGCCAGGGCTTGAGCGACGCCCAGTTCTTCAAGGCGGACCACTCGGTGTGGGACGAGAACAAGCTGCTGACGACGCGCTTCGAGAAGAAGAACCCCGGCGACAGCGACTTCACGCCGCTGCGCGCGTTCATGAACGGCGTGGAGTCCAGCGGTACCGCCCAGCGCAACTACCTGCTGGGCAACGCGGACATCCCGGAGATGATCAACTACGCCGCAGCAACTGCCATCATGCAGAGCTCGGATGCCGCGGCCCACAACTTCTTCTTCGCTCAGGACCCGACCACCGCGCGGTGGAGCATCATCCCCTGGGACCTCGACAAGACCTGGGGCCACACCTGCTGCGGGGTGAACAGCACGTTCGTGACCCCGGATGAGCCCGGCGACCCCACCAACAACCTGATGCACGCGATCCTGTCGCAGCCGGACTGGCGGCAGATGTACTTCCGACGGCTGCAGACCCTGGTCGGCCACGTGCTGGCCCCGGGTGCGTTGGAGTCCTACTACGACACGCACGTGGGTCCTGCCGAGGCCACGGCAGCCCTCGACATGAACGCGTGGCCGACAAAGCCGTGGATGGCCTGGGACCGGCAGCGGACCGCTCTCTTCACCGCGATCCAGTCACGTCGCAGCGTGTTCGCCTCCGACCCACGGATGCCGGGCGCACAGTCCGCGAACCCGAACATCGTGATCAACGAGATCCAGCACTCGCCGACCGGGGGCAACGACGCGGAGTTCCTCGAGTTGTACAACCCGTCGGCGACCGAGGCGGTGGACCTGTCCGGCTGGCGGATCGCGGACGCGGTCGACCTGACGGTTCAGCCGGGTACGGTCATCCTGCCGCACGGGTTCATGGTGTTCAGCTCCAACGACCCGGTCTTCCGGACTACCTACGGCAGCACGATCTTCTCGGGCGGCTCCTACGGCGGGCACCTGTCTTCCGGCGAGACGATCACGTTGACTCGCGCTGACGGCAGTGTCGATGACACCGTTGCGTACGGCGGCACCGGCTGGCCGCAGCCGACAAGCGGCCAGTCGTTGGAGCTGTTGAACCCGGGTTCGGACAACAGCGACCCGGCGAACTGGGCGCTCTCCGTGGCTCCGGGCGGGACGCCGGGTTCGGCGAACCAGCAGACGTCGACGATCACCGCTCCCGGGGCGCCGACCATCGGTACCGCCTCCGCGGGCGATGGGACCGCGACGCCGACCTGGACCGCGCCCGGCGACGACGGTGGCTCGCCGATCACGGGCTACCAGGTGCGCGTCGTGGACGCCGCTACCCAGCAGCAGGTAGGGGGGCTTCTCCCCGCAGGGGCGAGTGCCACCAGCCTCCTCGTGAACGGGCTGACCAACGGCACGGCGTACCAGTTCCAAGTGGCTGCGGTGAACGTCAAGGGTGCGGGTGCGATGTCGGTCCTCTCGAACGCCGTCGTGCCACAGGCGTCGCAGATGGCCTTCGTGGCCGCCGTGCACTCGGGTGACGGTGCGGGGAGGAAGAAGACGCTCACGGTGCCCGTAGCGGCGAGCCCCGGAGACACGATGGTGCTGTTCTTCACGCGCAAGACCGCGGTCAGCTGGTCGGGGCCCACGGGTGTGACCGGGTGGACCCAGATCTCGACGGGGACGCAGAACCCGATCTCCACGACGATGTGGGTGAAGC
>JBAUWD010000122.1:0-14518 GCA_049583575.1 Nocardioides sp. | reverse complement strand
AGCTCGCGCAGGAAGCCGGACAGCCCGTGCGGCGGCCGCGGGGAGACCACCCGGCGCCGGGTGGAGCTCCAGCGCTCGTAGCCGTACTGCCCGAAGACGAACAGCTCGCGCCCGGTGTCGCCGATCTCACCGCCGACCTCGTCGAGGCCGCCGAGGGCCAGCGCCTTGCGCGCCGGACGGCCGGTGATCACCGCGATCGCGCGGACGACGCCGGCCAGGTCGAACAGCACGCCCGGGGCATCGGGGTGGATGTGTGCGATCTCCGGGTCGTCGACGATCGGGGCGAGGGTGCCGTCGTAGTCGAGACCGACCACGGTCGAGGAGGCGACGGCGACCAGGGCGTCGTACCGCCCCTGGGCCTCGCGAGAGGTGAACCGCACGGGTTCCACCCAATCATGGACGGCGCCGGGACCGTCCGGTGGTCAGTGGGCGGCGGCGTCGAGCGGCCCGGTCAGGATCACCGTGAGGCGGTCGAAGCGCATGGGCGCGACCGCCCGCATCACCCGGTGGATGCCGAGGTCGAGGGCCAGCAGGTGCCCCGCCTTGGTGAGCCGTGGCGGGAAGTAGACGGTGGAGGCCGGGATGGTGCCGTACCAGTTGTCCGAGCCGACCACCTGCCAGCCGAGATGGGCGGCGCGGGTCGCGACCGTGCTCGCGAGATGGGAGACCTGGGAGTTGTTGAAGACCTCGACGACGACCTTCGATCGGTCGACCGTCGGCTTGGGCCTCACGTGGTGGGTCGTCGCCCGGTGGTGCTGCGGCCGGTGGACGGTCGCGCTGTGGTGCGAGGTCGGTGCGACCAGGCGCTCGGTCGGGGCATGGTGGCGGGTGGCCACCCATGCGACGCCGGCCATGGCCACGGCGATGATGCTCAAGATGACCACGGGCGACGGGAAGACCACGCCGCGCTGGTCGCGCCGCCGCACCTCAGACCTCGAAGCCCAGCCGCCGGGCCGAACGTGCGCGCTGCCGCTGGGCCCGCATCCGACGCAGGCGACGCACCAGCAACGGGTCGGCGACGAGTGCCTCCGGCCGGTCGATGAGGGCGTTCAGCACCTGGTAGTAGCGGGTGGCCGACATGTCGAAGGACTCGCGGATCGCCGTCTCCTTGGCGCCGGCGTACTTCCACCACTGGCGCTCGAACGCGAGGATCTCGCGGTCGCGCTCGCCCAGGCCGGCGCCGGCCGCGCCTCCACGGCTCGGCTGTGCGTGCGCGGCGTCCATCCGGCGTCTCCCCCTGCTCCTGGTGCTGGTCGGTGGCGAGTCTACGCGAGGAATCACAAGCATGTCATTCGCTTGCGGCGCGTCGCGGGATCCGACTGACTGGGCACATGGTCACTCGCTGGGGCATCCTCGCCACCGGGCGCATCGCCCGGGACTTCGCCACCGACCTCCGCGCCGTACCCGACGCGAGGCTCGTGGCCGTCGGCTCGCGGGCCCTCGGGCCCGCCCAGCGCTTCGCGCGGGAGTACGGCGACGAGGGCACCCGGGCGCATGCGTCGTACGACGCGCTGGTGGAGGATCCCGACGTCGACGTCGTCTACGTGGCCAGCCCACACGCGCTCCACCTCGAGCACGCCCGCCTCGCCTTCGCCGCCGGGCGGCCGGTGCTCTGCGAGAAGCCGCTCACGCTCAACCGAACGGACGGCGCGGCCCTCTTCGACGCGGCGGGAGACCTCTTCTGCATGGAGGCGATGTGGATGGCCTGCCACCCCCTGGTCCGCGAGGTGCAGCGGCGCCTGGTCGCCGGTGACTTCGGCGTCCCCCGGCAGGCGCATGCCGACCTCGGCTTCGTGGTGCCCGAGACCGCGTCCGCCCGGATGGTCGACCCCGAGCTCGGCGCCGGCGCACTGCTCGACATGGGGATCTACCCGATCACGTTCGCCCGGATGATGCTCGGACCGATCACGACCGTCGCCGCCGCCGCCGACCTGGCCGCGAGCGGGATCGACCTCGACGTCTCGGTGGCCGCACGGCACGCGGGCGGAGCCGTCTCCGCGCTGACCGCGTCGATGACCTCCCAGAGCCCGCGCACCGCCACCATCGCGACCGACGAGGGCCTGCTCGAGTTCCCGCCGGGCTTCCACCACCCGGCGTACGTCGTGTGGACACCGGCCGACGGCGAGCCGCAGCGGCTCGAGACGTCCGAGCCGGTCCTGGGCACCGGGCTGGGCAACGAGGCGGCCCACGTGCAGGACTGCCTCCACGGCGGCCTCTCCGAGAGCCCCTTCGTGCCGCGGGCGCAGACCCTCGAGCTGCTCGCCGTCATGGACGACGTACGACGCCAGGTCGGCGTCCGCTACGCCGCCGACGACGTCGGCACCTGACGCCGCCGACGACCACCGGCGGGTGAGGTGGGGTCCGCACACTCTCGCTAGGGTCGGGGTGTGTCCCAGAACGGTGCGGCCGAGCTCGTCTTCGTCGCCAACCGGCTGCCCGTCGACCGGGTGACCCAACCGGACGGCGAGCTGGGCTGGCGTGGGTCGCCCGGCGGACTGGTCACCGCGATCGAGCCGATCATGCGCGCCAACGCCGGCATCTGGGTGGGCTGGCCGGGCGGCACCGAGACCGGTCTCGAGCCGTTCCGGTACGACGGCATGATGCTCGACCCGATCTCGCTCAGCGAGGAGGAGATCGCCGGCTTCTACGAGGGGTTCAGCAACGCCACCCTCTGGCCGCTCTACCACGACCTGGTCGCCAAGCCGGAGTTCCACCGTGAGTGGTGGGACTGCTACGTCGGCGTCAACCAGCGCTTCGCCGAGCATGCGGCCTCGCGCGCCGCCAAGGACGCCACCGTGTGGGTGCACGACTACCAGCTGCAGCTGGTGCCCCAGCTGCTGCGCGAGCTGCGACCCGACGTGCGCATCGGCTTCTACCTCCACATCCCCTTCCCGCCCGCCGAGCTGTTCCAGCAGCTGCCCTGGCGTCGTCAGCTGCTCGAGGGGCTGCTCGGCGCCGACCTGGTCGGCTTCCAGCTGCCGGGCGGCGCCGCCAACTTCGTCCGCCTGGTGCGGCAGCGGGTCGGACACAAGACCCATCGCGACCTGGTCTACCTGCCCGACGGGCGCTCGGTGCGCGCCGCCGCGTTCCCCATCTCCATCGACTACAAGGGCTTCGAGAGGCTGGCGAGGTCCGAGGGCGTCCGCGACCGGGCCAAGGCGATCCGCAAGGCGCTCGGCGACCCGACCAAGGTGTTCCTCGGCATCGACCGTCTCGACTACACCAAGGGCATCTACGCCCGGCTGCGCGCGTTCTCCGAGCTCATCCGCGACGGCGAGTTCGACGTCGAGGACGCCGTGTTCGTCCAGGTCGCGACGCCGTCGCGCGAGCAGGTCGAGGAGTACCGCCTGCTGCGCGACGAGATCGACCGGCTGGTCGGCCGCATCAACGGCGACCTCGGCCGCATCGGGCGCCCGGTGATCAGCTACCTGCACTCGTCGTACCCCCGCGAGGAGATGGCCGCCCTGTACCGCGCCGCCGACGTCATGGTGGTCACGCCGTACCGCGACGGCATGAACCTCGTCGCCAAGGAGTACGTCGCCTGCCGCTACGACGGCGACGGCGCGCTGGTGCTGTCGGAGTTCGCCGGCGCCGCCGCCGAGCTGCGCCAGGCCTGGCAGGTCAACCCCTACGACATGAACGGCATGAAGGCCGCGCTCCTCGACGCCTACCACGCCAGCCCGAAGGAGCGGCAGCGCCGGATGCGGGCGATGCGCCGGACGGTCGCGCAGTTCGACGTCGCCGCCTGGGCCACCAGCTTCCTCGACGAGCTCGACGAGGTCCGCCCACCGCACGGCAAGCGCCTCAAGCCGACGCTCGACCAGGGCCCGTAACCCAGAGCCCGTGCCGACGTTGGATCCTCGTGGCGCGCGAACGCCATGAGGAGGCCGGCGCGGGTCGGGGCATCTTCACCGCGTCGGTCTTCTGGCGTCCCGGTCCCTCCAGGCCCTCCACGCAGAGCACCGGGGACCGGCCGGACCACGCTCGGGTAGTTTCGGGTCATGGACCTGATCCCGAAGCCCGATCAGGTCGTGTCCGCTGCCGGCAACCTCGCCCACCGCGTCGTGTACGGCGGCCTGGCTGACCTGCGGCCGATGCCGCGCACCCTCATCGACGAGGGCACCCTGCGCGAGGTCTACCACTACCGGCCGGCCGCGCGCGTCCACGAGAGGGGTGAGCCCGTGCTGCTGGTGACCCCCCTGGCCGCACCGGCGCTCTGCTACGACCTGCGGCGCGGCTGCTCCCTGGTCGAGCACCTCGTCGACGCCGGCCGGCCGACGTACCTCGTCGAGTACGGCGCGGTCTCCTTCCGCGACCGCAACCTCGGCATGGAGCACTGGATCGACGAGGTCGTGCCGACCGCGATCCGCGAGGTGTCCGCCCACGCGGGCGGGCGACCCGTCCACGTGGTCGGCTGGTCGCTGGGCGGCGTCTTCGCACTGCTCTCGGCCGCCGCGGACACCGCGCTGCCGATCGCGTCGGTGACCGCGCTCGGCTCGCCGTTCGACGTGCGCGAGGTGCCGATCGTGGCGCCGCTCCGGCCGCTGCTCAACCTCACCGACGGCCGGGGCGCCATCACCCGGCTCTACCAGGCGGCCGGTGGTGCCCCGCAGCCACTGGTCCGCTGGGCGTTCCAGCTGTCGTCGTTCCAGAGGCTCGTGACCAAGCCGCTGGCCGTCGCCCGCAACCTCGACGACGCCGACTTCCTCGCACAGATCGAGGCCGTCGACCGGTTCACCGACAACATGATCGCCTACCCCGGGCGCACCTTCGGGCAGCTGTACCACCGGCTGCTCAAGGGCAACGCGCTCGTCGAGGGCACCTTCGAGGTCGGCGACCGGATGCTGTCGGTCGCGGACATCACCGCACCGGTGCTGGTGTTCGCGGGCGCCTCGGACGGCATCGCGCCGATCGGGTCGGTGAAGGCGTCGGTGCCGCTGCTGACCGGCTCGCGGGAGGTCCGGTTCGAGATCGTCCCCGGCGGACACCTCGGCATGCTGACCGGCCGGAAGGCGCGCACCAGCACCTGGGCGGTGCTCGACGAGTGGATCGACCAGTGGTCGACGACCGCGGCACCCGTCGCGCCCGCCGGACCGACCCGTCGTACGGCGGAGCGGGCGACCGCGAAGAGGACGGCTGCCAAGAGGACGGGTGCCAAGAGGACGGGCACCAAGAGGACGAGCGCGAAGAAGACGGTCACGAAGAAGACGGCCGCCAAGAAGACGCCGGCCAGGAAGACGGCAGCCAAGAAGGCCGCCGCACCGCGGGCCGGGTCCGAAGCGACGCCGGGCATCGGGACCAACCCCACGCGGCGCTACGGGTCCGCGGGTTCCCGCGCCCTGGGCCGCTGAGCGAAGGTTCCCTCGACGAGGTGTCCTCCCGGCCGGCCCACCGTTCGTCCCAGGTCGACGGCACCGACCGGCGTCGTCCAGTGACCGGCCGAGGAGGCCCACGATGAAGTTCATGCTGATCCACACGGTCGACGAGTCGACCCTGCCCGACACCCGAGACGGCGGCACCGGCGAGGCGCTGACGGCCTGGATCGACGAGATGCTGGCCCGCGGCGTCGTCCTCGACGGGGCACGGCTGCGGCCGGTCTCCGACGCCACCACCGTCCGCGCGGGCAGCGGCTCGCCGGTCGTGACCGACGGGCCCTTCGCCGAGACCAAGGAGCAGGTGGCGGGGTACGACGTCATCGAGTGTCCCGACCTCGACTCCGCCGTGGCGGTGGCCGCTGCTCATCCGACCGCCGACGTCGGCGCGATCGAGGTGCGCCCCTTCGCGGAGGGCATGCCGGACCCGGAGGTCCCCGACGAGCCTGCCGACGGCCGGTTGCGCTACCTGATGCTGGTCTGCGCCGACATGCGCCGGGCTGCCCGGGCTGCCACGCAGGACCAGACCGGCGACCCGGCCGTGGAGGCGGCCGAGGGGAACGACGGCGACGACGGCGACGACGGCGACGACGGCGACGGCGAGATCGACGCCTGGATCGCCGACGCCGGGTCACGGCGGCTGTACGGCTGGCCGCTGGAGCACCCCGACCGCGCGGTCACCGTCCGTCGCGTCGACGGGCGGGTCGTCACCACCGACGGACCGTTCGCGGAGACCAAGGAGCAGGTCGCGGGATACGACCTGCTCGAGTGCGCGGACCTCGACGACGCGCTCGAGGTCGCCTCCGGCCATCCGGTCGCCCACGGCGGCGCGATCGAGCTCCGGCCGCTGTGGCGCTGACCCCGGCATGACCGGCTCGTACGACGACGCGGTCGCCCTCAGCTTCGACCGGAGCTGGGGGCGGCTCGTCGCCGGCCTGATCGCCTGGTGCGGCGACTGGGACCTGGCCGAGGAGTGTGCCCAGGAGGCGTTCGCCGCCGCGGTCGTCGCCTGGGAGCGGGACGGGACGCCGTCCTCCCCGCTCGCCTGGCTGACCACCGTGGCCCGCAACCGGGCCCGCGACCGGATGCGTCGTCGCGCCACCGAGAGCGCGAAGCTCGAGCTGGTGGGCGCGGACGCGGCGGACGAGGCCGCACCCGTGGACGACGAGGACATCCCCGACGAACGGCTGCGCCTCATCTTCACGTGCTGTCATCCGGCTCTGCCGATGGCGGCGCGGACGGCGCTCACCCTGCGCACGCTCTGCGGCCTGAGCAGCGCCGAGATCGCACGCGCCTTCCTGGTCACCGAGTCGACCATGGAGAAGCGGCTGGTGCGGGCCCGCGCCAAGATCAAGCACGCCGGCATCCCCTACCGCGTCCCGCCCCCGGAGCTCTGGTCCGAGCGCGTGGAGGGCGTGCTGGGGGTGCTCTACCTGATGTTCAACGAGGGGTACGGCGCCTCCTCCGGCGACTCCGTGCTGCGCGTCGACGTGTCGGCCGAGGCGATCCGGCTGACCCGGTCGCTGGTGGCGATGCTGCCGGGCGAGGACGAGGTCGGCGCGCTGCTCGCGCTGATGCTGCTCACCGACGCCCGCCGGCCGGCCCGGGTGCGCGACGGCCGCGTCGTACCGCTGGCCGAGCAGGACCGCACCCTCTGGAGCCGTGACCTCGTGGCCGAGGGTGCGCGGCTGCTCGACGGCCGGGACCCGCCGTGGGGTCCGTACGCCGTACAGGCCCGGATCGCCCTCTGCCACGACGCGGCGCGGCGCGCCGAGGACACCGACTGGGCCGCGATCGGGCACCTCTACACGCTGCTCCCGGCGACCCCGGTGACCGAGCTCAACCGGGCGGTCGCGGTGTCGATGACGCACGGGCCGGCGGCAGCGCTGACGATGGTCGACGCGCTGGCCGGCGACCTCGAGGGCTACTACCTCCATGCCGCGACCCGGGCCGACCTCCAGGCACGTCTCGGACGCACCGACGACGCGGCCGCCTCGCTGCGCCTGGCCATCCAGCAGGCGCCCACCGGTGCCGAGCGGCGACTGCTGCGCGAGCGGCTCGACGCGCTGGTCCGGTGCCCGCAGGCACCCGGCTCGGCCTCCTGACCATCCGGTCGTCCGCCCACGCGGGAGCTCTGGTGGCCGCTCGGGCGGACGAGCCGGGGCTCACGCCCCGGCGTCCGCGGACCGCGGCGTCGTAGCATCGGGGCACGTACAGGTCCCGACCAGGGCCACCGTCGAACCGGGAGTCGCTCGCAGGCGCGTATGCAGGCAGACCAACGAGCGCTCCTCGCCGTCCTCGGCCGCCTGCTGCGGGCCGCGGTCGTGGTGCTGTTCCTCAGCGTCCCGCTGGCGTGCGCCGTCGTCGCGGTGCGGTTCGCCCCTCCGTCCCACGTCGAGATCGCCGGGCAGCCGGTGGCCGTCAAGCCGGTGCTCGGGCAGGACACCAGCCGCATCCAGGGCGGTGCCCTGATCCGGAGGGAGCATGCGCACGTCGGTGCGCTCGGGCTCGACGTCGGGGTGGACATCAGCGCCGACTGGAACCGGCTGATCCCCAGCGACAAGCAGACCCGCAAGTACCTCATCGCCCTGTGGGACGATCCCCGGCCCGAGATCTCCCGCATCCAGGACGCGGCGCGGGCCTACCTGGCGCAGTGGAGCCTGATCGGACTGCTGTCCGGCGCGGTGGCCTCGGGCGGCGTGGCCGTGCTGCTGCGCGAGCGACGCCGCAGGCTGGCGGCGTACAGCCCGGAACAGGCTGCGTTCGTCTCCGCCCACAACCGGCGGCTGCGCATCGGGCTGATCGCGGCCGGCGTCGCCGGCGCCCTGGCGCTGGACGGGCTCGGCCTGGCGACGTACCTGCACCACGACCACCACGTCGTCACGAGCAGCCCGGTCTTCCGGGGCACCACCCTCCAGGGCACCGAGGTGAACGGCCTGATGTCGGAGGTGCTGCCGTTCCTGGCCATCCTCCGGCCGCGCGACCGGTTCTTCGACACGGTCACCGCCAACCTCGAGCTCGCCCTCTCGGATCGAGGCGACCTGCGTCCCCACGGTGACCGCATGGTGTTCGTGCTGGCCGAGGACTTCGAGGACGTCAACGGCATGGCGCGCCAGGTCGGGCTGACCGCCAAGCTGCTGGGCGCGGACTTCATCGCGCTCAGCGGGGACCTGACGTTCGCCGGGAAGCCGATCGAGAGCTACATCATCGACACCGTCGACTACTACTCAGACCACACGCCGGTCTACTTCGCCCCCGGGCTCCACGACACCAGCGCCATCGTCGACGCTGCCCGGGCCCGCGGCTGGAACGTCGCCGACGGACACACCCACGCCGCCGGCGGGCTGACCCTGCTCTCGCTGGCCGACCCTCGCATCTCCCAGGTCGGCGACTTCGGGGTCGGCGACGTGCTGCGTGACCCGAACGTCGACCTCGACCGTTTCGTCACCGACAGCATCACCGAGGCCTGCCAGACGCACCCTGACTTCGTGCTCGTCCACGACCACAAGCTCGGCCAGCGCATCGCGGCCTCCGGTTGTCCCGGGGTGGCGGTGCTCGACGGCCGCTCGTACCAGTTCGTCGGACCCCGTCCGGTCCGGACCACGAGCGGCGGTCAGGTCTACGAGCTCACCAACGGCAGTGCCGGCGGCCACGTCAGCACCGAGCCCAACCCGGGAGACCTGCAGTCGCCGGCCCGCTTCGCGATCCTCACGTACGCACCTGCCCACCAGCACACCCGGTACGCGGTCGTGACCGTCTACCCGAATGCGTCGGTCACGGTGACCAAGCGGGTGGGCCTGCACACGCCGTTCGCACACGCCACCCTGCCCGGTGGCTCCGGCGGCTCCGGCGGCGCGGGGCGGTCATCGAGCCGGCCCGAGCCCCTGCTCCGCGAGCCACTTGCGGGCCGCCGTCGGTGAGGCCCGCGCCAGCCATGCGTCGTACACCATCTCGGCGAGCTCGTCGCGGCTCAGCTCACCGATCCGCGAGGTGCGGAGCAGCACCGACGGGTGCCCGTCGAAGTGCGGCGTCGTGAAGTACGGCGTGGACTCGTCGGCCACGAGCGCCTGCTTGTCGATCTCCGAGCCGACCCAGAGCACCACCACGTCGTCGTACCGCTCCCCGGTCTCGGGGTCCACGGCGTCGGGCCGCGGGTTGCGGAAGAAGACGAAGCTGCGGCGGCTGACCTGGTAGACCTCGTTGCCCGTCGACCCCCTCTCGACCGTCACGCCGGGCATCGTCGCGGCCAGCCCGTGGAGGTCCGCGACGGTCGCACGCTGCCGAGGGGTCATCGGTCCAGCCTGCTACGCCCGGACGCGCCTCGCTAGCGTGGCACCGTGGGTGCACTCAGCGGACTGGTCGACCGCGGGCTGATGGCCTCCGACTGGGCCGAGGCGCTGGCACCCGTCGACGAGCAGATCGCCGGCATGGGGCGCTTCCTGCGCGCGGAGCTGGCGGCCGGCCGGGCCTACCTGCCGGCGGGCGACAGCATCTTCCGGGCCTTCCGCCGGCCGCTGGCCGACGTGCGGGTGCTGGTCGTCGGCCAGGACCCCTACCCGACGCGCGGTCACCCGATCGGGCTCTCGTTCGCGGTCGCGCCCGACGTACGTCCGCTGCCGGGATCCCTGCGCAACATCTACCAGGAGCTGTCGGTCGACCTCGGCATCCCACGCGTGCCCCACGGTGACCTGACCCCGTGGGCGGACCGCGGGGTGATGCTGCTCAACCGGGTCCTCACCGTGCGCCCCGGGGAGCCCGCCTCCCATCGGGGACGCGGCTGGGAGGAGATCACGTCGTGTGCGATCGACGCACTCGTACGGCGCGGAGGCCCGACCGCGGCGATCCTCTGGGGGCGCGACGCGCAGTCGCTCAAGCCGGCGCTGGGCCGGGTCCCGTGGGTCGAGTCGGTGCACCCGTCCCCGCTGTCCGCGGCGCGCGGGTTCTTCGGCTCCCGGCCCTTCTCCCGCGTCAACCGCCTCCTCGAGGAGCAGGGCGGGCGGCCGGTCGACTGGTCGCTGCCGCCGCTGGTGGAATGAAGTTGAATGTGAAACTATTAGCATGACATGACGAACCGGATGCCCGCGCTCTACCTCGGCCACGGCGCGCCGCCGCTGCTGGACGACCCGGTGTGGTCCGGCCAGCTCGCCGCGCTGGCGGCCGGGCTTCCGCGACCGACGGCCATCCTCATCGTCAGCGCCCACTGGGAGTCCGCCCCGGTGATGCTCGGCGCCGACGGGGCTCCGCTGGTCTACGACTTCGGCGGCTTCGAGGAGCGCTTCTACCGGATGACGTATCCGACGCCGCCGGCCACGGCCCTCGCCCAGCGGGTGGCGGCGATGATGCCGGCCGCCGAGCCGGTGCACCAGCACACGACCCGCGGCCTGGACCACGGTGCCTGGGTGCCGCTGAAGATCATGTACCCCGAGGGCGACATCCCGGTGCTGCAGATGTCCCTGCCGACGCAGGACCCCGCACGTCTGCTGGCGCTCGGCGAGCGGCTCCGGCCGTTGCGCGACGAGGGCGTGCTGATCATCGGCTCCGGCTTCCTCACCCACGGACTGCCGTTCCTCACGGAGTTCCGCATCGACGCCGACGCTCCGGGCTGGTCGCAGGAGTTCGACGCCTGGGCGGGTGAGGCCCTGGCCCGCGGCGACGTCGACGCCCTGGCGTCGTACCGGTCGCAGGCGCCGGGCATGCCGTACGCCCACCCGACCGTCGAGCACTACACGCCGCTCTTCGTCACGCTCGGCGCGTCCAGCGACCCGGAGGTGCCGGGCGAGCAGCTCTTCGAGGGCTTCTGGATGGGCCTGTCGAAGCGCTCCCTCCAGGTGGCCTGAGCGCTACCCACCCCGCCGGAGGCGGCGGACCGCGAGGGCGAGCAGCAGCGGCACGAGAACGACGAGCGCGTCGACGGCCAGAGCCCCGAGGTGGACCCGACTCGGGAGCTCCCACGGCGACAGCACCGTCGTCCGCAGGGGATACGTCGTCGGGTCCAGGGAGTGCTGGTCCTGGAACAGCCACGGCATCGGCCAGCCGAACCCGACCCGTCGCAGGGCCGCGTGCCCGGAGACGACGGCGGAACCGCGCAGGGCCATCACGGTCGTGACCGTGACGGAGGCCAGCAGGACCAGGCCCGCGACCAGCGTCGCGCGGCGCCTGGCGCTCGGCGGCTCGAGGGCCCCGGTCGGCTGGGTCCTGCTCACTCGCCGATGATGCCAGCACTCGAGGAACCGGCGCGGGCGACCCGTCATGCCCGGGTGATCTCGTCGAGCTCGAGGAGGTCGGCCTCGGTGGGCTCCCACCGCAGGGCCGCCGCGTTGGCGCGGACCTGCTCCCCGCGGGTGGCGCCGGCGATCACCGATGCCACGGCTGGCTGGGCGGCCAGGCCGGAGACCGCCACGTCGAGCATCGAGACGTCGCGCGCCTCGGCGTACCCGGCGAGCGCCTCGATGCGGTCCCAGTCGGCGTCGTCGAGCCACGACGACGGTCCGCTGGCCGCGCGGGAGCCGGCGGGGGCGGCCTCGCCGCGGTGGTACTTGCCGGTCAGCAGGCCGTGCTCGAGCGGGAAGTAGGGCAGCACGCCCAGCCCGAACCGCTCGCAGGCCGGCACGACCTCGGCCTCGACGGTGCGGTCGAGGAGCGAGTAGTGGTTCTGCACGGAGACGAAGCGCTCGAAGCCGGCGGTGCGGGCGGTCCAGTCGGCGTCGGCCACCTGCCAGCCGTCGATGTTGGAGCAGCCGACATAGCGCACGGTGCCCTCGCGCACCAGGTCGGTCAGCGCCGAGAGCGTCTCCTCGATCGGCGTCGTCTCGTCGGGCTGGTGCAGCTGGTAGAGGTCGATGTGGTCGACCTGGAGCCGCCGGAGCGAGGCCACCACAGCCCGCCGCACGTAGGCACGCGAGCCGCGCACGCCGTGGTCGGCGCCGTTGGACCCCTGCATGTCCATGCCGAACTTGGTGGCCACGACGAACTCGTCGCGGCGACCCTTGAGGGCCTCGCCGATCAGCGACTCGCTCGCGCCGTCACCGCCGTAGATGTCGGCGGTGTCGAGCAGGGTGACGCCGACGTCCTGAGCCGCGTCGAGGATCTCCCGCACGCCGTCGAGGTCGACCCGGCGGCCGAACGCGTTGCAGCCGACGCCGACCGCGCTCACCATCAGGCCCGAGTCGCCCAGGGGGCGGTAGGTCATCTCGCTCATGGGCCGACCCTAGCCAGACCCCGAGTCGGCCGAGTCGGCCGAGCCGGCCGAGCCGCCCGAGATCAGGTCGAGATCGCGGACGCAGAACCCGTGGTGCTCGAAGGTCTCGTTCAGCACGGTGCCGAGGCACTGCCGCACCGATCGTCCGCGGGCGTACGGCGGCCACCTGTCGTCGTCGGGAACCGGCGCGGGCGCCGCGAGCCGCTCGGGCGTCACGTCGTCCAGCCACGCCTCGAGCTCGGCCCCCTGGGCGTCGCGTACGGCGACCACCTCGTCGAGGCTCGGGTCGGCGGAGGGGTCGAGGCCCTGCTCCTCGCGGTCGGGCACACTCTCGATCCCCAGCCCCATCGGCGTGAACCGCTCCGTCGACCCGAGACAGCACCTGCGGAACCACGAGTCGTGCACGAAGACCAGGTGACGCAGCGTCTGGACGGCGGTCCACTCGTCGTTCACGCTGCGGTGCTCGAGGCCCGGCGTACGTCGCAGCCGCTCGACCGTGGCGGCCCAGTCGGCCCGGAGCCGTCGCCACCCTGCGCGGAGCTCCGCGACGTCGTCCGAGCGCAGCAGCACGCGCACCGGATGGCGCCGGTCGAGCTCGGCCTCGACGTAGCCGGTCACCTCGACGCCGTTGACCACGAGGTTGCTCACCAGGCCGTCGATCTCGGCGTCCTGCAGCACCACGCCGATCAGACGCGCGCCGGTCATCACGCACTCACGGAACTCGGCACCGGTGAGGTCCTCGTCGACGAATCTCGGCATGCCGCCCAACCTAGGCCCGCGCGCCGACAGCGGGCTGCCAGGATGGCGACATGCGCCTCCTGTCGATCCAGTCGTCGGTCGCGTACGGCCACGTGGGCAACTCGGCGGCCACCTTCCCCCTCCAGCGCCTCGGTCACGAGGTCTGGCCCGTGCACACGGTCGTCTTCTCCAACCACACGGGGTACGGCGCCTGGCGCGGGCCGCTGCTCTCGCCGGACGACGTCCGGGACGTGGTGACCGGCATCGAGGAGCGCGGCGTGCTGCCGACGTGCGACGCGGTGCTGTCCGGCTACCTCGGGGGCCCGGGCATCTGCGAGGTCGTGGTGGACGCCGTGGCCCGGGTGAAGGCGGCCAACCCGCGTGCGACGTACACGTGCGACCCGGTGATGGGCAACGCCACCAGCGGCTGCTTCGTCGACCCCGCGATCCCGCCGATCATCCGCGAGCAGGTGGTGCCTCATGCCGACGTGATCACGCCGAACCAGTTCGAGCTCGGCTTCCTCACCGGCACCGAGCCGGACACCCTCGCCTCGACGCTCGCCGCGGCCGACGCGGCCCTGGCGATGGGGCCCTCGACGGTGCTGGTCACCTCCGTGCTGCAGCCGGATCGGCCCGACGACACGATCGAGATGCTGGCGGTCACCGGCGACGGAGCATGGGTGGTGCGGACCCCACGGCTGCCGATCAAGGCCAACGGCTCCGGCGACCTGACCGCAGCCCTCTTCACCGCTCACCTGCGCACGACGGGATCCCCCGCCGAGGCGCTCACCCTCACCGCGTCGTCGGTCGTCGGTGTCCTGCAGGCGACGATCGACTCCGGCGAGCGGGAGCTGCAGATCGTCCTCGGCCAGGACGCCATCGCCTCGCCGACCCGCGAGTTCGAGGTCGAGCAGGTGCGCTGAGGCGCGGTCGTGAGCAGCGCGAGCCGGTGACAGGAATCGAACCCGCGACATCCTCTTTACAAGAGAGGCGCTCTACCGTCTGAGCTACACCGGCGTGCCGCGGCGTACGCCGGGCGGCCGGCCAAGCCTAACGATGCGGGCCCGGCTCGGCTCCATCGGCGAGGACGCCGCCGGTCGGTGCCGCCGGCCCGGGCGCGAGCGTCACGCAGCCAGGAAGGCGTCCACCGAGCGCCGGATCCCGGCGGCGTCGAGTCCGTGCGCGCGCTGGTGCTCCGACGGCGAGCCGT